>NZ_JAGPXV010000810.1:0-2219 GCF_018070405.1 Micromonospora sp. D75 | reverse complement strand
GAGGCCACGAACGCGGCCCCGGAGGTGAGTGCGAGCACCGCCACCGCCGCGGCGGCCACCGTGCGGCGGCTGCGGCGCCGGGCACGTGCCCGCAGCTCGGCCGGTTCCGCCCAGCGGACGTTGCGCAGGTCCCGCTGCATCACGTCGATGAACGCCAGGTCGTCGTCACGCATCGGCGGGCTCCTCCAGATCCACTACCGCGAGCAGTTCGGCCAGGGCGGCTCGGCCCCGGGACAGCCGGGCCTTGACGGTGCCGACCGGGGCCTCGGTCTCCCGGGCCACCTCGGCGACCGGCATGCCGAGCAGGTAGTACAGCGCGAGAGCGACGCGTTGTTCCTCGGGCAGCCGCCGCAACGCGGCCACCACCTCGACCGTGTCGGTACTCGGCGCCGGCATGCTCTCCTCGGCGCCATGGCGCAGATAGGCGCGCGCCCGGCTGCGCAGGCTGCGCCAGCGGCTCACCGCGATCCGGCTCGCCACCACCCGCACCCATGCCTCCGGGTCGTCGTATCCGCGCACTGTGGACCACCGCTGCCAGGCCCGGATGTACGCCTCCTGCACGGCGTCCTGCGCCTCGGCGAGGTCGCCGGTGAGCACGTAGACGAAGCCGAGCAGCCGCTGTCGGCTGCCCCGGTAGAACTCGTCGAATCCGTCGACGTCCGGCACCTGCTACCTCCCGAGTGACGGTCGCAGGGGACACGCCTGGCGTGCCTGGTGCGGTTGCCCGCTCAGCCGATCATTTTCTCGAGTTCGCCGAGCGGGAAGCCGCCGGCCGGGATCCGGTCGCGGACGGCCCGGCGGACGGCGGTCTGCACCGCCGCGTTGGCCGGGGTGGGTACGCCGTGCAGGCGCCCGAGCAGCACGATCTCGCCGTTGAGGTGGTCGGTCTCGACCGAGCCCGCGCCCCGGGCCAGGCTCTGCCAGGTGGAACCGCCGGAGCGCTCCTCGCCGCCGACGGGCCGGTGCGACACCAGGTCACCGCGCTCGGCGGCCTCCTCCTCGACTGTGGTGTGCGCGATGCCGGCGGCGGCGAGCGCCGCCTCGCCCTCGGCGCGTACCCGCTTCGACAGGGCCTCGGGCACGTCCCGGCCGAGCAGCGCCTGGAGGCCGTTGCCGAGGTTGGCGAGCAGCTTGCCGTACTTCCAGCGCATCACGTCGTCGCGCACCGGCGCGACGAACCCGGCGGAGGTCAGGTCGGCGGCGACCGCCCGGCTGGTGTCGTCGGCGCCGCTCGGGTAGCGGCCGATGTGCAGCATGCCCGGGTGCGGATGCCCGTTGGCGACCACCAGGCCCGGTTCCAGGTGGGTGGCGGGCAGCCACACGCACACCGGGTGTACGCGGGCGAAGCGCCGCAGCGCGGCCGGCTCGTTCGCCACGCCGTTCTGGGCCAGCACGACCGGCAGCCGTTCGCCCGCCGTTCCGCCGCCCTCGACCGGCGCGTCCGCCCACGCCGTCAGCGCCGCCACGGTGTCCTGCGACTTCACGGTGAGCACCAGCACGGTGTCGGCCGGCAGGGGCGGGCCGTCCGGCCCGGCCACCGCCGGCAGCCGGCCGGTGACCTCCCGCTCCGGCGTGCGCAGCGTCAGACCCCGCTCCCGCAGCGCGTCCAGATGCGCGCCGCGGGCCACGAGCGTCACGTCGTGGTCGGCGTCGGCCAGGAGTACGCCGATGGTGCCGCCGACCGCGCCCGCTCCGATGATCACGTATCGCACGGGTCCGATTCTGCCCCTATGTGGCCTCGCCCGCCGGATACGCCGCTTGTCAGGCGGTGAGCCCCGCGTCGGCCAGGATCGGACCGGCCAGCAGCAGCGCGCCGACCACCAGCGCGCCCACGCTCACCAGCAGGAACACGCCCACCCATAACAGCGCCGGGAACGGCGTGAGCCGGGCGAGCTGGTCGGCGTCGGACTGCGGCATCCGGCCCCGGGCGCGTTGCCGGTGCAGCTCGAACACCGGTCGTACGCCGCCGAGCAGCAGGAACCAGACCGACGTCCAGGCGAACGCGGCCTGCACCTCGGGCGAGGTGTACCAGGAGACGGCGAGCACCACCCCGCCGGTGACAAGCAGCGAGAGCACGCCGAACAGGTTGCGGATCATCACCAGCATGGCGAGCAGCAGCGCCACCGCCAGCCACAGCAGCAGCGTGATCCGGTTCCCGGCCAGCAGCCACGCGCCGCCGAGGCCGAGCAGCGACGGCGCGACGTACCCGGCGAGCAGCG
>NZ_JAGPXV010000081.1:0-14107 GCF_018070405.1 Micromonospora sp. D75 | reverse complement strand
GGGTGCCCCGCGGCGGCCGCCGAGCGGCGAGCCGGGATCGGGTGGGGTGAACCATGACGCTCCTTCGTGGAGGGGCGGACACCGTTGGCGACAAGGGTCCCGGGAAAAGTCGGACCTCACGTTGTCGAGGACCACGGCGAATCTGTCGACATCGACACAGAGCCAGCCAACGACCGGAGCAAATCGGGCTCGACGACGACGATCCGCAGGCGACGCGTCGACACGATGTGGCGGTTGCGCAGCACACGGAGCGTGCGTGCCACCACCTCTCGCGAGGTGCCGACCGCCGCGGCGAGGTCCTGCTGGCTCAACGGCAGGTCGAGCAACATCCCGTCGGCGGTCCCGACCCCGTGTTTGTCGAGCAGTTCGACGAGCAGGCCGATCAGGCGGTTGTCGCCGTTGCTGGACCCGTACTCGACTCGGCGGCCGTCGGCCTCCCGCAGGCTGGCGGCCAGGTGGCGGAGCAGGGACAGGGCGATCTCGGGCCATTCGGCGAGGCAGGTGTGCAGCCGTTCGGCGGTGATGAGGGTTGCGTGCACCGGCGACAGGCCGGTCACCGTGGCCAGACGGGGACGGCCGTCCACCGCGGACAGTTCGCCCAGGATGTCGCCGGGGCCGCGGATGGCCAGCAGTGCCTCCCAGCCCCGGCGAGAGGTGGAGGTGACCTTCACCCAGCCCTGTTCGACAAGCACCACGTGACGAGAGGGGTCGCCCTGGTGGAACAGGGGTGTGCCCGCCCGGTAGCGGTGCCGGGTGCCCGCGGCGGTGAGGGCGGCACGCGCGGACGGCGATAGGCTCGCCCCGAAGCTGCCGGGCGTGGCGTCGGGCGGATCGGCTTGCCGGCCGTCCCCCGGGTCATGTCGGAAGCGGGATGTCATCAGGCCCTGCTCCTTTCGTCGTAAACCGTCCGTGAACTGCACAGTCCCATGGACGGGACCGCGTACGGTGTTCCGGCGGCCTGTGCGAACAAACAGGATGGGAACCTTTCTATCGGCCGGTCCAATGTGCCGTGATCCGCCGAATGGATGCCGACGAGCCGACGAAAGGCAATGATTGGTGGCACTGCCGTCGCACGTCCGGAGAAAACGCCGACTATTCATTCAGGCATCCCCGGCCGGTGTGGCCCAAATATCACCGCCGAATGGTGAGCGCACGCCGTGTCCATTCGGCAGACGGTCGGCGGCGGGGCAGGTGAATGCACCGGTCAGCGGCACTGCGTCCGCCGTAGGCCGCGGTGGCCGGCGTAAATGTCACGGCCGGTCCCGTCGCCGGAGGAGCAGTCGGATCCCGGACAGTGCCGGCGTCACTGGGTACGGGTACTCAGCGCAGTACCGTCCCGTCGCTCATGTGCGGGCGCGGCGGCGTCGACAGGATCCTTGTCATGGCCGAGACGCTGCACCGACACGCCGCCTTGCGTACCGTCGACACGCCGCTGCCCGCCGAGGCCGCGCTGGCCCCCGCCGGCCGCGCGGTCGCCGCGCTGGCCCGGCTCATCGCCCACCACCCCGCCGGCTGGAGGTGGCTGGCCCGGCGCCACCACCCGGTCCTCGACCGGCTCGCCGCCGCGAACGCCCGGTCCACCTGCGTCCGCGCCGCCCGGCGGGTGCCCGCCTACCAGGCGTTCCTGCGGGCCCGCCCGGGCGGGCTGCGCCGCCGGCTGCGGGACTTCCCGGAGACCGACAAACGTGGGTACGTCATGGCGTACGACGCCTCGGCCCGGTGCCGGGACGGGCGGATGCCGGAGCGGGGCGTGGTGGTCGACGAGTCGGCCGGCTCGTCCGGGCGGCCGTTCAACTGGCCGCGCGGCGAGCGGGAGCTGCGGGCGGTGCACCGCGACATCGCCGGGTACACCGGGCTGGCGTTCCCGATGCGCCGACCGTTCGTCATCAACGCGTACTCGATGGGCGCCTGGGCGACCGGCACCACGACCGGCGCGGCGATGGCCCGGATCGCGACGGTGAAGAACACCGGCCCCGACCTGGGGAAGATCGTCGACACGCTGCGCGAGTTCGGCCCCGGCCACGACTACCTGGTGACCGCGTACCCGCCGTTCCTCAAGCACCTGCGGGACCGGCTCGACGCCGAGGACTTTCCGTGGTCGCGGTACCGGATCTTCGCCAGTTGCGGCGGCGAGGGGATGACCGAGGCGTTGCGCGACTACCTGGAGCAGCGGTTCGTGCGGGTGCGGTCGGCGTACGGGGCGTCGGACCTGACCATCGGCATCGGCGCGGAGACCCGGTTCACGGTCTGGTTGCGGCGGCGGCTGCGCACCGACGCGGGACTGCGCGCGGAACTGCTGGGCCGCGGCGAGCAGCG
This sequence comes from Micromonospora sp. D75, assembly GCF_018070405.1. Lineage (NCBI taxonomy): Bacteria > Bacillati > Actinomycetota > Actinomycetes > Micromonosporales > Micromonosporaceae > Micromonospora > Micromonospora sp. D75. Next base: position 11,791 of record NZ_JAGPXV010000081.1, on the reverse strand, counting down.
GCTGCCGATGGTGTTCCAGTACAACCCGTTCGCCACCTACCTGGAGACCAACGACCGGCGGGAGCTGCTCTGCACTGTCACCGGCCCGCACGTGCTCCAGCCCCGGCTGCGCTACAACGTCGGCGACGAGGCGCTGCTGGTGCCGTACCGGCGGATCGTCGAACTGGCCAACGCCGACCCGGTGCGTCGCGCCGAGTTCCGTACCGCGGTGGCCGAGGAGCGGATGACGCTGCCGTTGCTGCTGTTGTTCGGCCGCAGCGACTCCACCGTGTCCTACCTGGGCGCGAACCTCTACCCGCAGGACGTCGAGTACGGCCTCTACACCGGCAACCCGTACGCCGCCGAGATCAACAGGTTCTGTCTCACGCTGCACGAGGACGCGGCGCTGGAGACCCGGCCGGTGATCCACGTGGAGCTGCGCCGCCCGCTGGACGCCGCGGCCCGCGCGGCGCTCGCCGACGCCTGCCGCGACGGGGTACGCGCGCACCTGACCTCGGTGTCGCGGGACTTCGCGCAGTCCCTGGTGGAGGACCCGACCGCCGGTGACCTGCGGGTGGAGCTGCACGAGCCGGGCGGCGGCCCGTTCGCCGCCATGCAGAAGATCAAGAACGTCTACCTGGTGAGGTGAGCGATGCGTACCCGTGACTTCTCCCGCGCCCCGGCCCAGGCCCGCGCCGGCGCCATGTTCATCGGCGGCACCCGGTACGCGAACCCGCTGGTGCTGCTGCGCCTGGCCCCCGACTGGATCCGGATGGTGCGCGACATGCGCCGGATGTCCGGCTACTGCTGGCACACCGTCTACTGGCAGTTCCCGCTGACGCTCGGCACCATCGCGTTCTTCACCGACCGCGACGCGCTGCTGCGCTTCGCCCGGACCCGGCACCACCGCAAGCTGATGATGTGGCTGACCGACGGCAACCGCAACGCCACGGCCGGGTTCATCCGGCTCTACACCGCCTCCCCGGACGGCTACTCAAACGGCGCGTGGCGGGCCGAGGACGGCGCGATGGGCCACATCGAGCGGTTCACGCCGCTGGGCGCGGAGACCACCGGACCGGGGGTGCGCCGGTGACCGGCCACCGGTTCGAGCGCGTGACCGGCCGGCGCGGCCTGCGCGACTTCCTCGCGCTCACCGACCGGCTGTACGCGGACGAGTCCCGCTACGTGCCGACGCCCCGGCAGCAGATCCGCCGCTGGTGGCGCGACGGCGTGCCGATGTACGTGCTGCGCGACGCCTCCGGCGCGGTGGTCGGGCGGACCACGCTGCACACCGACGCCGACCTCGACGCCAAGCTCGGCCGCCGGTGCCAGTTGTTCGGGCTCACCGAGTTCACCCCGCACGCCGCCCGGCCGCTGTTCGACGCGATCGCCACGTACGCCATGCCCGGGCGGGACCTGCTGTTCGGGCCGGTGGCGCTGCTGCCCAACCAGGCCGGTGGCGTGATCACCTCCGGGTACGCCGACCGGGGTTTCGTGGACAGCGCGTGGAACCCGCCGTACTACCCGGACGCGTACGAGGCGTACGGGTTCACCGGGCGGTTCGTCTCCGACACCTGGATCTGCCCGGTGCCGTCGCCGTCCGGGCCGCCGCCCGCGCTGGGCGTCCAGCCCGACGGCTCCCGGCTGGACCTGCACCGGGGGAACAGCCGGCGGCTCGACGAACAGCTGGACCTGCTGCGCGGGATGCTCAACGACTCCTTCGCCCAGCTCGGCTACTACACGCCGATCTCCGCGGCGCAGTTGCGGCGGCAGACCGACGGGCTGGCGTACCTGCTGGATGACTCGCTGCTGCTCTACCTGACCCGCGACGGGCACCCGGTGGCGTTCGTGCTCTGCGTACCGGACATCAGCGACTTCCTGGTCGCGGTGCGCGGCGACCTGAACCCGGTCAACCAGCTGCGGCTGCTGGCCACCCGCCGCCGGTACCGGCGGGAGGCGGTGCTGATCGTCAAGGGCGTGGTGCCGCGGTTCCAGGGGCGCGGCTACCAGCGGCTGCTGTCCGAGCATCTGCACCGCAACCTGCACGTCGGCGGATACACGGCGCTGCGCAGCACGTACGTCGGGCGGGACAACCCGGCGTCGGCCGCCCAGTACCGGCGCCTCGGCGGACGCCCGCTGCACGGCTACACGTTCTACGCCAGGGAGCGGTGAGCATGGACCTCGCCGCGTTCCGCGCGCTGGAGCCGCTGTGCTGGCGGGCCCCGAGCGCGCACAACACCCAGCCGTGGCGGCTGCGCTACGAGCGCTGGGCGATCACCGTCGGCTGGGACCCGGCCGACACGCTGCCCGCCGGCGACCCGACCGGGCGGGACCTGCGGCTGTCGCTCGGCGCGTTCGTGGAGACCTGCCTGATCGTCGCCGCCGACGCGGGGCTGCGGCTGGACTGGGCCGCCGACCACGACGAGTCGGACCGGCGGGTGGGGCGGCTGCGTCCGGCCCGGCAGCCGTACCGGACGCCGTTTCGCGCCGCCGACGTGTGGGACCGGCGTACCCACCGGGGCCGGTTCACCGGCGGCCCGGACGCCGACGTGGTCGCGGCCGTGGACGCGGTCGCCCGCCGGGCCGGTGGCGCGGCCCGCGTGGTGCCGGCGGCCGGGCGGCTGCGCGCGCTGCTGCGCACGGCCGACCGGCACGTGTACGCCGACCCGTCGGTGGTCGCCGAGCTGCGCCGCTGGCTGCGCCTGGACCGGGCGTGCCCGCGCTACCGGAGCGACGGGCTCAGTGACAGCTGCCTCGGGCTGGGCCGGGCGGCGGCCACCGGACTGCGGGCGGCGCTCGCGGCGTACCCGGCGTTGCGCCCGCTGGGGCTCCCCCGGCTGCTCGCCGCCGCGGGCGGTGATCCACTGGCGCAGGGCGGCGGGGTGCTGGCGCTGATCGCGCCGCCCGGTCTGGACGCGGCCGGGCAGGTCGAGTTCGGACGCGTGCTGATGCGGATGTGGCTGACGCTGCACACGGCCGGGCTGGCCGCGCACCCGCTCAGTCAGCTCGTCGACGTCGCAGCCACCCGTGGCGCGCTCGGCACGCTGCTGGACGTGGCGCCGGAGCGGATCGTGCACGTGGCCCGGGTGGGCCGGCCGGCCGCGCCCGCGCCCCGCTCGGCCCGGCGAGTGCGCCACGGATCGCGTCTGTTAGCGGTAACACCCCTTGACGCGATGTCACTTCATCCATGAGAGTCCATGTTGGCCGACGTGTCGCCCGGTCGGGAGCCCTGGGCGCGGAGTGGCAGGAACGCGGCGTCCGGGTGTGCGAGGCGCAATCTGTTAGCGATAACAGAGCAGCCGCGCACCCGGACCCGCCTCTGATCCGCGCGGTTGGGAGAGAAACATGTCTGAAGTGACACGACGCAACGTCATCAAGGCCGCAGCGGCCGGCACCGGCGCCGCGCTGGTGCCGGCCGCCTGGAGCGCCGCCGCCCGCGCCGGCTCGGCGGCGCCGGCGCAGGTGCTCGCCGCGAACGACCTGGCGCTCTGGTACGACGAACCGGCCGGCACCGACTGGCTGCGCGCCCTGCCGATCGGCAACGGGCGGCTCGGCGCGATGGTGTTCGGCAACGTGGACACCGAACGGCTCCAGCTCAACGAGGACACCGTCTGGGCCGGCGGCCCGTACGACTCGGCGAACATCCGGGGCGCGGCCAACCTGGCCGAGATCCGGCGTCGCGTCTTCGCCGACCAGTGGACCTCGGCCCAGGATCTGATCAACCAGACCATGATGGGCAGCCCCGGCGGTCAGCTCGCCTACCAGACCGTCGGCGACCTGCGGCTCTCCTTCGGGTCGGCGAGCGGGGCGACGCAGTACAACCGGACGCTGGACCTCACCACCGCCACCGTCACCACCACGTACGTGCTGAACGGTGTCCGGTACCAGCGGGAGGTGTTCGCCAGCGCGCCCGACCAGGTGATAGTGCTCCGGCTGACCGCCGACCGGGCGAACGCGATCACGTTCTCCGCCGCGTTCGACAGCCCGCAGCGGACCACCGTGTCCAGCCCGGACGGCGCGACAGTCGCGCTCGACGGCATCTCCGGCTCGATGGAAGGGGTCAACGGCTCGGTGCGGTTCCTCGCGCTGGCCAACGCCGCCGTCACCGGCGGCACGGTGAGCAGCTCCGGCGGCACGCTGCGGGTGTCCGGCGCGACCAGCGTGACGGTCCTGATCTCGATCGGCACCAGCTACGTCAACTACCGCACCGTCAACGGCGACTACCAGGGCATCGCCCGCAACCGGCTGAACGCCGCCAAGAGCGTCGACGTCGACCAGCTCCGCACCCGCCACCGCGCCGACTACCAGGCGCTGTTCGACCGGGTCACGATCGACCTGGGCCGCACCGCCGCCGCCGACCAGCCCACCGACGTACGGATCGCGCAGCACGCGAGCACGAACGACCCGCAGTTCGCCGCGCTGCTGTTCCAGTTCGGGCGGTACCTGCTGATCTCCTCGTCGCGGCCGGGCACCCAGCCGGCGAACCTGCAGGGCATCTGGAACGACTCGCTCACGCCGTCCTGGGACTCGAAGTACACGGTCAACGCCAACCTGCCGATGAACTACTGGCCGGCCGACACCACGAACCTGTCCGAGTGCTTCCTGCCGGTCTTCGACATGGTCAAGGACCTCACCGTCACCGGCGCGCGGGTCGCCCAGGCGCAGTACGGCGCCGGTGGCTGGGTCACCCACCACAACACCGACGCCTGGCGGGGCGCGTCGGTGGTGGACGGCGCGTTCTGGGGCATGTGGCAGACCGGCGGGGCCTGGCTGAGCACGCTCATCTGGGACCACTACCTGTTCACCAGCGACCTCGGCTTCCTCCAGGCCAACTACCCGGCGCTCAAGGGCGCCGCCCAGTTCTTCCTCGACACCCTGGTCGCCCACCCGACGCTCGGCTACCTGGTGACGAACCCGTCGAACTCGCCGGAGCTCGCGCACCACGCCAACGCCAGCGTCTGCGCCGGACCCACGATGGACAACCAGATCCTGCGCGACCTGTTCGACGCCGCGGCCCGGGCGAGCGAGGTGCTCGGCGTCGACACCACGTTCCGGTCCCAGGTGCGTACGGCCAAGGATCGGCTGCCACCGTGCCGCGTCGGTTCGCGGGGCAACGTGCAGGAGTGGCTCGCCGACTGGGTCGAGACCGAGCGCACCCACCGGCACGTCTCCCACCTGTACGGGCTGCATCCCGGCAACCAGATCACCAGGCGGGGCACCCCCGCGCTGTACGAGGCCGCCCGCAAGACGCTGGAGCTGCGCGGCGACGACGGGACCGGCTGGTCCCTCGCCTGGAAGATCAATTTTTGGGCCCGGCTGGAGGACGGCGCCCGCGCCCACAAGCTCCTGCGCGACCTGGTCCGCACCGACCGGCTCGCGCCGAACATGTTCGACCTGCACCCGCCGTTCCAGATCGACGGGAACTTCGGCGCCACCTCGGGCATCGCCGAGATGCTGCTGCACAGCCACACCGGCGAGCTGCACCTGCTGCCCGCGCTCCCCAGCGCCTGGCCCGCCGGGCAGGTCGCGGGACTGCGCGGCCGGGGCGGCTACACGGTGGCGATGGCCTGGAGCAACAGCCAGGCCGACGAGATCAGCGTCCGCGCCGACCGCGACGGCACGCTGCGACTGCGGTCCCGGCTGTTCACCGGCGCCTTCACCCTCACCGACGTCACCGACGGCAGCACACCGGCCACCACCCGGCCGGAGTCCGACGTCGTGGCGCTCACCGTCCGCGCCGGCCACACCTACCGGGCGGCCCGGCCGGGCGTGACCCCCTCACCGACCGTGACGCCGACGCCGACCTCCACGCCGTCACCGACCCCGACCCCGACCACCAGTTCCCCGGCGCCGTCCGGCGCGCGTGCCACGTACGCGATCACCGGCTCCTGGTCCGGCGGCTTCCAGGCCGAGGTCACGGTGGCCGCCGGCGCCACCGCGATCCGCGGCTGGACGGTGTCCTGGACGTTCCCGAACGGTCAGGTGATCAACCAGATCTGGAGCGGCACGCACACCCAGAGCAGCGCGAACGTCACGGTGCGCAACGTCGACTACAACGGCTCGGTGCCGGCCGGCGGCTCCACCACGTTCGGCTTCATCGGCACGGCCGGCGGCACCAACAACCCGCCGACGAACCTCACCTGCACGACCACCTGACCGCTGACGCGCCCCGCCGCGGCAACCCGGCCGGGGCGGGGCGTGCCGACGGTCAGGCCAGCAGCGTCTCGCGCAGCCGCGCGCCCAGATTGAACTCGCCGACCACCCGGGGACCGGCCGGGTCGTACACGGCGATGCGGTGGTTGCGGCGCATCATCTCCCGCACCGCCGGCGGCAGCCGGGGCGGGTCGTCCATCGTCGCGAGCACCCGCGCGCCGGTGCCCATCAGCCGCTCCACCAGCGACGCGCTGTCGGTGTCCACACGCACCCGGCCGAACTCCCAGCCGGCCGTGGTCAGGTCGAGCACCTCGAACAGGCGCGTCACGAACGGCTGCGGATCGGTCACCTTGTCCAGCCGGTCGGCCCGCCCGCCGACCGCCGCCACGGCGCCGGCCACCTGCGCGTACGGGTGCAGCCCGCTGGGCAGCGCGCCGAGCGGCCAGCGCAGCGCGGGCCCGGCCTCCTTCCACAGGGGCCGGTAGTTGCGGCGGTGCACCAGCAGCCGCCGGCCGGTACGCCGGAACACCTCGTGCGCCTGGCCCAGCAGGTCGGCGTGCGCCTGGTCGGCGGCCTCGCAGACGATCCCGGCGGCCACCACGAGACCGTCGTCATCGGACAGCAGCCGGGTGATCGCGTCGGCCTGCTCCGGGAACCGGAGGCGGGCGTGCGCCCCGTAGGACTGCCGCACGTCCCGCAGCAGCTCCTGCTGACGTGTCGGGTCCAGTTCGACCCGTCCGCCACCGAGCAACCGCTGGAGCCAACCCATCGCGCCTCGCTTCCGTCGCCGTCTGCGGACCGGGCAATGCTAGTTCGTCGGCCGATGCTCGTATGGTGACGGGGTGACCGATCGATCCCTGACCCTGATGGCGGTGCACGCGCACCCCGACGACGAGGCGACGAGCACCGGCGGCATCCTGGCGCGCTACGCGGCCGAGGGCGTGACCACTGTGCTCGTGACCTGCACCGACGGGGGGTGCGGCGACGGCCCCGGCGGAATCAAGCCGGGCGACCCCGGGCACGACCCGAAGGCCGTGGTCGAGATGCGCCGCGCCGAGCTGGCCGCGAGCTGCGAGGCGCTGAAGGTGACCCACCTGGAGACGCTCGACTACGGCGACTCCGGGATGATGGGGTGGGCCACGAACGACGCGCCCGGCGCGTTCTGGAACACGCCGGTGGCCGAGGCGGCCGGCCGGCTGGCCGAGCTGATCCGGCGCTACCGTCCCGACGTCGTCGTCACCTACGACGAGAACGGCTTCTACGGCCACCCGGACCACATCCAGGCCCACCGCATCACCATGGCCGCCGTCGAACAGACCGGCATCCCGGCCAAGGTCTACTGGACCACCGTGCCGCGCAGCGCGTTCCAGCAGTTCGGCACCGTCATGCGCGAGATCGGGGTGGAGTTCCCCGAGCCGGAGGCGACCGACGAGATGCCGGCGCTGGGCCTGCCGGACGACGAGATCACCACCTGGGTCGACACCAGCGGCTACGGCGGGCAGAAGTTCGCCTCGCTCGCCGCGCACGCCAGCCAGGCGGAGAACATCTTCTTCCTGCGCCTCGGGCAGGAGCGGTTCACCGAGCTGATGGGCATGGAGACGTTCGTGCGGGTGCGGGACACCACCGGCGCGCCGACGCCGGAGGACGACCTGTTCGCCGGGCTGCGCTGACCGGCCGCCGGCCCGGTCCGGCGTGTCGTCGGCCGGGCCGCTCATCTCAGGCCGCGACGGTCTGCGCGGCCAGGTGCGCGAGCACGACACGGACGTCACCGCCGGTGTCGGCCATGACCTGACGTTGCCGGGTGGCGCCGGTGCCCTCGCGGCGCACCCGGTCCATCTCGCGCCGGACCAGGTCCAGATCGCCGTGGCGGGTCAGCGCGGGCGTGACGATGCCGAGCATGTCGTCGACGAGGTCCCAGGCGGGCCGGGGCCGCCCGGTGCGCAGGTCGACCAGGTCACCGTCCACGCCGTCGTGCGCGGCCCGCCAGTGCGCGGCGGCGACGAGGCAGTCGCGGATGCGCTGGGCCGGCACACCGTCGCGGATATCGTCGATCGCGGTGGCGACCAGCGCCCGGACCAGCCCGGCGATCAGGACGGTGTCGTCGACTGTGGGGCAGACGTCGCCGACGCGGATCTCCACTGTGGGGTACGCCGCCGACGGGCGGGCGTACCAGTAGACCATCGCGGCGTCGAGCATGATGCCGGCGGTGATCAGGTCCCGGACCGTGGCGTCGTAGTCGGCGGCCGAGTGGAAGTGCGGCGTCGGCCCGATGCTCGGCCACCGTTCCAACTGCATCGAGCGCCAGCTGGCGTGCCCGGTGTCCCGCCCGTCGTGCAGCGGCGAGTTGGTGGTGAGCGCCTGCACCACCGGCAGCCACGGGCGCAGGTGGTTGCACACCTGCACGGCCAGCTCCCGGTCGGGCACGCCGACGTGCACGTGGCAGCCGCAGACCGCGGGGTCGTGGGCCACCGGGCCGAACCGGCGGGACATGTCGTGGTAGCGCTGCTCGTCGGGCACCGTGCGGTGGGCCTCGCAGACCGGCGTGGCGCCGACCGCCACCAGTCGCGCCCCGGCCGCCTCGGCCGCGCGGGCGGCCGCCCGGCGTAGCGTGACCAGGTGCTCGCGGAGCTGACCGAGGTCGGGGCTGACCGGGGTCACCATCTCCACCATGCTGTGCCGGAACTCCTGCCGGCTCTGCTCGCGTGCGGTCCCGGAGAGCGCGTCGCGGACCCGGTCGGCGACCGGCATGCTCTCGCCGGTGACGGGGTCCAGCAGCAGGAACTCCTCTTCCACCCCGAGGGTCAGGACGGTGGGGATCTCCGGTGTCGGGGTGGTGGCGGTGGTGGTGGGCCGCGGCCTCACCGACGGCTCCACCGGCACGGAACGGTCGGCAGCTCGTCGTGAGGCGGGATCATGTCTCGACGGTACGAGGCCGGGGGCCGTCCCGAGGCTGTTTCCGCCGACCACCGCCCCCGCGGGTGGCGCGGGGGCGGTGGGGTCGCTCAGCAGGACGTCGCTCAGCAGTCGTAGTACATGGCGAACTCGTGCGGGGTCGGACGCAGGCGTACCGGGTCGACCTCGTTGGCGTTCTTCCAGTCGACCCAGGTGGAGATCAGGTCGGCGGTGAAGACGTTGCCGTCGAGCAGGTAGTCGTGGTCGGTCTCCAGCGCCGCCAGCGCCTCGGGCAGCGATCCGGGCACCTGCTTGACGTCGCCCCACTCCTCCGGGGGCAGGTCGTAGAGGTCCTTGTCGATCGGCGCGGGCGGCTCGATCTTGTTCTTGATGCCGTCGAGACCGGCCATGAGCATGGCGGAGAACGCCAGGTACGGGTTGCTGGACGGGTCCGGCACGCGGAACTCGACGCGCTTGGCCTTCGGGTTGCTGCCGGTGACCGGGATGCGGGTGCAGGCGGAGCGGTTGCGCTGGGAGTAGACCAGGTTGACCGGCGCCTCGAAGCCGGGGACGAGACGGCGGTACGAGTTGATGGTCGGGTTGGTGAAGGCCAGCAGCGACGGGGCGTGGTGCAGCAGGCCGCCGATGTACCAGCGGGCGGTGTCGGACAGGCCGGCGTAGCCGGTCTCGTCGTAGAACAGCGGCTCGCCGCCGCGCCAGAGGCTCTGGTGGGTGTGCATGCCGGAGCCGTTGTCACCGAACACCGGCTTCGGCATGAACGTGGCGGTCTTGCCGTGCGCCCACGCCTCGTTCTTGATCAGGTACTTGAACAGCTGAAGGTCGTCGGCCGAGTGCAGCAGCGTCGAGAACCTGTAGTTGATCTCCGACTGCCCGCCGGTGCCCACCTCGTGGTGCGAACGCTCCACTGTGAAACCGGCGTCCACCATCCGGCGGACCATGCTGTCGCGCAGGTCGGCGTAGTGGTCCACCGGAGGCACCGGGAAGTAGCCGCCCTTGTAGGCGGTCTTGTAGCCGCGGTTGCCGCCCTCCTCGATCCGCCCGGTGTTCCAGGCGCCCTCGATCGAGTCGATGTAGTAGAACGACTGGTGCGCCGAGGTCTCGTGGCGGATGGAGTCGAAGATGTAGAACTCCGCCTCCGCGCCGAAGTACGCGGTGTCGGCGATGCCGCTCGCCGCCAGATACGCCTCGGCCTTCTTCGCCACGTTGCGCGGATCCCGGGAGTACGCCTCCCTGGTGAACGGGTCGTGGACGAAGAAGTTCAACGCGACGGTCTTCTGCGCGCGGAACGGGTCCACGAACGCGGTCGCCACGTCCGGCAGCAGCAGCATGTCCGATTCGTGGATCGACTGGAAGCCGCGGATCGAGGAGCCGTCGAAGGCGAGGCCGTCGGTGAACACGCTGTCGTCGAACGACTCGACCGGCAGGTTGAAGTGCTGCATCACGCCGGGCAGGTCACAGAAACGTACGTCGACGAACTTCACGTCCTCGTCGGTGAGGTATCGCAGGAGTTCCTCGGAATTGGCGAACACACGTCCTCCTGGCAGGCGTCGTTGATCCTGGCCACGTCCCGTGGCCGGACCGCCCGGGGACATGGCCCGTACCGCCACCGTACGACGGCGCGCCGTGCCCGGCTCGCCAACCGCCCATCCGGGTTTCCTTCGCCACAGGCCGGGTAGTCGCCGTACCCGGCGGACCGCCCGGGGAGACGACGCGGCGGGAGGTTGGCATGGTGGGTGCTCCGCGACTGACCGGTGGGCGCTGAGATGTGCGGGATCAGCGGTGAGGCCAGGTTCGACGGGGTCACCCCCGACACCGACGCGGTGAACCGGATGACAGCGGCGATGCGCTCACGCGGCCCCGACGGTGAGGGCGCGTGGGACGACGGCTGGATCGCGCTGGGGCACCGCCGGCTGACAGTCATCGACCTGTCCGAGGCCGGCGCGCAGCCGATGGTCCGCGACGACCTCGGCCTGGCGCTCGTGTTCAACGGCTGCGTCTACAACTACCCGCAGCTGCGCGAAGAGCTGCGCGCCGCCGGGCACGCCTTCCACAGCACCAGCGACACCGAGGTGATCCTGGTGGCGTACGCGCAGTGGGGGGAGCGGTTCGTCGACCACCTGGTCGGCATGTTCGCCGTGGCGCTCGTGGACCGGCGTCGCCGTCGCCTCGTGCTGGCCCGCGACCGGCTCGGCATCAAACCGCTGTACCTCGCCGAGTCCCCGGGCCGGCTCCGGTTCGCCTCCACGCTGCCGGCGCTGCTGGCCGGGGGCGACGTCGACACCGGCATCGACCGGGTCGCGCTGCACCACTACCTGTCGTGGCACTCGATCGTGCCGGCGCCCCGCACCATCCTGCGCGGGATACGCAAGCTGCCCCCGGCCACCGTCCGGGTGATCGACGCCGACGGGCACAGCCGCGAGCGCGTCTACTGGCGGCCCGAGTACCGGCGCGACCGGGCCCACGACGGCATGGACGCCGCCGACTGGCGGACCGCCGTCGGGGACGCGCTGCGCACCGCCGTACGCCGCCGGCTGGTCGCCGACGTGCCGGTCGGGGTGCTGCTCTCCGGCGGCCTCGACTCCAGCATGATCGTCGCGCTGCTCGACGGCGCCGGTCAGCACCACCTCCAGACGTTCAGCATCGGGTTCGACAGCCGCGGCGACGAGGCCGGCGACGAGTTCCACTACTCCGACCTGGTCGCCCGCGCGTTCGGCACCGACCACCACCGAATCCAGCTCTCCGACGG
>NZ_JAGPXV010000809.1:0-2235 GCF_018070405.1 Micromonospora sp. D75 | reverse complement strand
GGCTGCTGGAGATGCCGCTGTCCAGCACGCCCACCACGACCGACGGGCTGCCGCCGGTCACCGCGTGGGCCTGCGGGACGCGGATCATGTCCATGTCCCACTGCTGGCCGTACAGCGGCTCGGCGGTCGGGTCGCCCGCGGCGCGGACCACGTCGGCGGCCGGGACCTCGACCGTCTCGCCCTCGTCGAGGGCGGTGCCCAGACCGGCGGTGGAGGCGACCGACTCGACGCCGGCACCGGCCACACGGGTGGCGAAGTCCGGGGCGGAGGAGCGCGCGACGAGCACGCCGATCTTGTCGTACGCGGCCACGACAGTGCCGTCGGCGGCGGCCACCCGCGCCGCGGCCTTGGCGGTGCCGTTGCCCTGCGGGGCGAGGACCAGGTACGACGTCTCCGGTCCGGCGGCCGCCACCGGCGCCGGGACGCCGATCAGGGCGAGACCGGCGCCGAGCGTCACGGCGGACGCGGCGGCGAGTGTCTTGCGACGGAGATTGTTCACACAGACTCCCAGGGGGTTGGTGCGGCCGGGCCGCTCCCTGGACGGGGGTACGGCCCGGTGGAGACGCGCAGGCTGCACGCCTCGCCGCAACAGCGCCCACCGACGGCGGGGTGTTACACGCCTCACCCCGCCGAGCTGTGGATCGTCAGACCGTGGCGATCGTGTACGGGATCTCGTCGAGCAGTTCCCGGGCGAGGAAGCCGATCCGCCCGTACCGGGGGACCAGCCGCTGCCCGCTCACCGCGTGCGCGAACGCCGCCCAGCAGGCGGCCTGCGCCGGGTCGGCGCCCCGGGAGAGCAGGCCCGCGAGCAGCCCGGAGCGCACGTCGCCGCTGCCCGAGGTGCCCAGCCCGGCGTCCCCGCTCTCCTCCCGCCAGGCCCGGCCGTCCGGCGTCGCGATGTGCCCGTACAGCGAGACGACAGCGTCGTACCGGCCGGCCAGTTCCACCGCCTCGGCGTCCAGGTCGTCGCCCGGATCGCGGCCCAGCAGGTGCTTCGCCTCGGTCAGGTTGGGAGTGAGCACCGCCTTGCGGCCGGACCCGGCCAGCAGCTCCGGCGCGTGGCTGAGCGCGCCCAGCGCGTACGCGTCGAGCACCAGCGCGGTCTCCCGGCCGGCCGCGTCCAGGACCAGGCGCAGCAGCTCCCCGGTGGTCTCGATGTCGGTCAGGCCGGGTCCGACCGCCACCACGTCGGCCTCGGCGACCAGGCCGCGGAGCAGGTCGCCCGGGTCGCCGCGGACCGCGCCGTCACCGGTCTCCGGCAGGCCGACCACGAGCGCCTCCGGCACCTGGATGCTCAGCGACGCCGCCGTCGACTCGGCCGCGGCGAGCTGGAGCACGCCGGCCCCGGCGCGCAGCGCGGCCACCCCGGCGAGCAGCACCGCGCCGGGGGTGTACCGGGAGCCGCCGACCACCAGCACGGTGCCGCGCGCCGCCTTGCCGCCGGTGGGCACCGGCAGCGCCCAGTCCCGCAGCAGCGCGGGGGTGATCACGTCAGACCGGCTCGGCATTGACCTCGTCCTCCCTGGTGGGCGTCGCCCCCTGCCGGTGCAGGTGGGCGACGTCGTTGAACACGTCCGGCACGAGCCGGCCGGTGTCGTCGGCGTGCCAGCCGGTGACCGAGCAGTTGGCGATCACGTGCTCGCGGGTCAGCGCCATCAGCTCCGCCTCGGTGAGCCCCTCCACCAGGTAGCGCAGCAGGAAGACCAGCGCGTCGTGGCCGAACAGCAGCACCCGGCCCCCCTCGTGGTCGCGGCGCAGGTCGCCGAGCAGCGCCCGCAGCCGCAGCGCCACGTCGGTCCAGGACTCGCCGCCGGGCGGGCGGTAGTAGAACTTGCCGAGCCGGGTGCGCCGCCGCGCCTCCTCCGGGTAGCGCCGGTTCACGCCGTGGCCGGTGAGCCCGTCGAGGACGCCCAGCTCCCGGTCGCGCAGCCGCTCGTCGACGCTGGCCGGGATCCCGGTGCCGTGCAGCGCCAGCTCGGCCGTGCGCACCGCCCGCAGGTACGGCGACACCACCGCCACGTCCGGCCGTTGCGAGTCCGGCAGCCCGGCCAGCCACCGGCCGGTCGCCCGCGCCTGCTCCTCGCCGGTGGACGACAGCGGCACGTCCGCGTCCCGGTGGCTGAGGTCGATCAGCTCGGCGCCGGACGTCTCGGCCGCCGTGGCCGCGACGTTCGCCGTGCTCTCACCGTGCCGGACGATCCAGAGCGATGCCAACTCCGCCATGCGGCTCCCGGT
>NZ_JAGPXV010000808.1:0-2244 GCF_018070405.1 Micromonospora sp. D75 | reverse complement strand
CTGTTCGACCAGATCGCGCCCCGGTACGCCAACCGCAACGGTGGCTACACCCGGATCGTGAAGACCGGTCCGCGCAAGGGTGACGCCGCTCCGATGGCGATCATCGAGCTGGTGGAGGAGCTTCAGGTCGCCGAGCCGAAGGCGAACAAGAAGACCGCCGCCCGGAAGGCCGCGCAGCAGGACAAGGTCGAGGCCCTGGCCCCGGCCGAGGAGAAGCCGCGCTCCAGCGAGGGCGACCAGGACGCCGAGGCCCCGGTCTCCGCGTCGGGTGACACCGCCGCCGCCCGCGAGGACAGCGACGAGGCCACCGAGAACGACAAGGCCTGAGATCAGGCTCGACCGGGCCCGGCATCCCCTCGGGGGTGCCGGGCCCGTCGCCGTCGACAGGAGGTACGAGGTGGACGAGCGGATCCGGCTGCGGCTGGACGTCTCGTACGACGGCACGGACTTCTCCGGCTGGGCGCCCCAGCCGACCCGGCGCACCGTGGCCGGCGTGCTCATGCAGACGCTGGACCTGGTGCTCGGCGCGGGCACGGCGACCGGCCTGACGGTGGCCGGGCGTACCGACGCCGGGGTGCACGCCACCGGGCAGGTCTGCCACCTCGACCTGCCCGCCGCGGTGTGGCGGGAGCACGAGGGTCGGCTGCTGCGCCGGCTGGCCCGGCTCCTCCCGCCGGATGTGCGGGTACGCGCCATGACCGAGGTGCCGGCCGACTTCGACGCCCGCTTCTCGGCCACGTTCCGGCGTTACGAGTACCGGGTCACCGACGCCCCGTGGGGCGCCGAGCCGCTGCGCCGCCGGGACACCCTGGCCTGGCCGAAGCCGCTGGACCTGGCGGCGCTGAACGCCGCCGCGGCCGGGCTGGTGGGCGAGCACGACTTCGCCGCGTACTGCCGGCGCAAGGAGAACGCCACCACGCTGCGCGAGGTGACCCGGCTGGACTGGCGGCGCGACCCGGACGGGATCCTGGTCGCCACCGTGCAGGCCGACGCGTTCTGCCAGAACATGGTGCGCAGCCTGGTCGGGGCGATGCTGGTGGCCGGTGACGGGCGGCGGCCGGTGCAGTGGCCGGCCGGCCTGCTGACCCGGCGTGAGCGCTCCAGCGAGGTGACTGTGGCGCCCGCGCACGGCCTCGCCCTGGTCGCTGTGGGCTACCCGGCCGACCCGGCCGAGTACGCCCGCCGCGCCGATCTGACCCGCCGGTTGCGGGTGCCGGTGGCCGAGGGCTGACCGGAGGTCAGTCGGTGCCCCGCTGACCGGCGCTGTCCCCGGCCGACTCCGCGTCGGGCTGCCCGGCCGTTCCGGCCGCCGCACGACGGTCCAGCACAGCCCGGTTGAGGTGCAGCTCGACCATGTCGTACATGATCTCGCGGGCGGCTGCGTCGTCGCTGGGGATGCGTTCCCCGTCGGCGCGCGTGACCAGGCAGTAGGCGACGTAGTGTCCGCGTACCTGCCAGGCGACCCGGGCCGCGGCCTTCTCCACCACCTCGGTGTCGTCGCCCGCCGCCATGCCACGGAACCGTCCCTGGCGCGCGTCGAGCAGCGGCCGGATGCGGTCGCGTACCCGCTGGGCGGTGGCCACGTCGGTGAGGTTGAACAGACCGGCGGTGATCAGGTGGTCGCCGTCGGGGGAGCGGAGCGTGCCCCGCACGACCTGGTTGCAGCCGAGCCGGACCAGCAGGTCGGCGATCTCGCCGGTGGCCGCTACCTGACACTTCGTACTGGCCTGGGTCTTGAGCACCCGGTACGCCGGCTTCCCGTCGGTGAGCACCAGGTCCTTGGTCGGGAAGACCTCCTTGGCGGTGAGCGTCGCCTGGTCGGTGTCCCGGGAGTCCAGGTCGGTGCCGCCGGCCGGGGTGCTCGACTCGCTCGGCTGCGGGGTCGGCTGGCCGGCGGACGGCGTGGCCGTCCGCTCGTCCAGCAGCGCCGCGACGGCGAGCCCGGTGAGCGAGAGCAGCAGCAGTACGGCGGCGCCACCGACGAGCGCCTGCCAGAACCGGCTGCCGCCGTTGCGGCGGTCGGCGCGCCGGGCCCGGGGCAGTTCGGAGACGTCGCCGGCGCGGGCGGTCGGGTTGGCGGGGATCGGCACTGTCGGCCGGTTCGTCGCCGCCGGTACGGGCGCGGGCATGGGTGGCGCGGGCTGCGGCACCGGGGACGGCTCCCGTGGTGGCGCGGGCCGTCCCGGTGTCGGCGCCGGGGCCGGTGGCGCCGGAACGGGTGCGCGGGTGTCGTCCGCCACCGCC
>NZ_JAGPXV010000807.1:0-2249 GCF_018070405.1 Micromonospora sp. D75 | reverse complement strand
GGCTGGCCCGGGGACGTACCCGGGTGGTCGATGGTGACTTCACGTTCGAGTGCGGGCGCGCGGCGGTGCGGCGGCTGCTCGCCGACGGCGTACCCTTCGACGCCGTCTTCGCCCACAACGACCTGTCGGCCGCCGGCGCGCTGCAGGCGCTGCGCGACGCCGGGCGGCGCTTCCCGCAGGATGTCGCGGTGGTCGGCTTCGACGACCTGCCGCTGGCCGGGCACACCCACCCGCCGCTGAGCTCCGTGCGCCAACCGCTGCGGGAGATGGGTACGGCCGCCGCCCGGCTGCTCATCGCCCACCTCGCCGGCACCCCGCTGCCGGAGGGCCCGACCGTCATCCCCACCGGCTTCACCACCCGCGACTCGACCGGCGTCACCTGACACACCCCGCCGTACCCGGCGACCACGCCGGCGGGCCCGCCCGCCGGTGGCTCCACCGCACACCCTCCATCCACCACATCCCGCCCGAGGAATGCGGGACCACCGAGGGAGACCTCCATGAGAAGACGGCAACTCCTCGCCCTCGCGCTGGCCGGCGCGATGGTCACCACCGCCGCCGCGTGCGGCGACAGCCCGAACGCGAACAAGAAGAGCGGCCAGGCCGCGACGGTGCTGAGCGTCGGCATGCCCAACGGCCCGCAGGCCGAGAACAACAACCCGTTCCTCACCACCTCGGCCGCCGCCTCGCTTGGTTACCGGTGGCAGATCTACGAGCCGCTGATGATGTGGAACCCGGTGAAGCCGGCCGAGCCGTTCAAGCCGTGGCTGGCCACCAAGGCCGAGTGGTCGTCGGACTACAAGTCGGTGAAGGTGACCATCCGCGAGAACGCGACCTGGTCGGACGGGCAGAAGGTCACCGCCGAGGACGTCGCGTTCACCTACAACCTGGTGAAGAAGTTCCCCGCCATCAACGACCAGGGCGTGCCGTACACCGACGCCGTCGCCAGCGGCAACGAGGTCACCATCTCGATGGCCAGCCCGCAGTTCGTCAACCAGCAGAAGGTGCTGTGGCGGGTCCCGATCGTGCCCAAGCACCTGTGGGAGAAGATCGCCGACCCGGCCAGCGACCCGGTGAAGCAGCCGGTCGGCAGCGGCCCGTACACGCTCAAGTCGTTCACCCCGGCGAGCATGACGCTGGCGGTACGCGAGAGCGGCTACTGGCAGGACCTGCCGAAGGTGAAGGAGCTGCGGTACACGTCGTACACCGACAACAGCGCGCAGACCACCGCGCTGGCCAACGGCGAGGCGGAGTGGAGCTTCGTCTTCATCCCGAACTACCAGACCGTGTTCGTGGCCAAGGACCAGAAGAACCACAAGATGTGGGCGCCCCCGGTGCTCGGCATCCACGGTCTCTACCTGAACACCACGAAGAAGCCGTTCGACGACCCGACGCTGCGCAAGGCCATGAACATGGTGATCGACCGGGCGGACATCTTCACCACCGCCGAGGCCGGCTACTTCCACCCCGAGGTCAAGAGCGTGACCGGCCTGCCCAGCCCGGCCGGTGACTCGTTCATCGCGCCCGAGTACAAGGGCCAGGAGCACAAGGTCGACGTCGAGGGCGCCAAGGCGCTGCTCACCGGCGCCGGCTACAAGCTGGACGGCAACACGCTGAAGGACCGCAGCGGCAAGGCCGTCACGATCCGGCTGACCGACCCGGCCGGCTGGTCGGACTACCAGACCAGCCTGGAGATCGTGAAGGGCAACCTGGCGAAGATCGGCATCGCGGCGACCATCGACAAGGCCAACCAGGACGCCTGGTTCCGCAACGTCGAGCAGGGCAACTTCGAGGCCACGTTCCGGTGGACCGAGAGCGGCGCCACGCCGTACGACATCTACCGGACCATCATGGACGGCCGCGTGCTCAAGCCGATCGGCACCGCCTCCCCGGCGGGCAACTTCGGCCGGTTCGACAGCAAGGAGGCCACCGACGCGCTGGTGTCGTACGCCAACGCCACCGACGACGCCACCCGCGCCACCGCACTGGCCACGCTGCAGAAGATCTTCGTCGAGCAGATGCCGATGATCCCGGTCGGCGCGGACAACATCGGCGGCGCGTACAGCACGAAGAACTGGGTCGGCTGGCCGGACGACTCGAACCCGTACGGCGCGCTCCAGCCCACCCAGCCCAACGCGGTGGACGTGGTGCTGCACCTCAAGCCGGCCAACGGCTGACCCGGCGTCGCCCGCCCGGCCACCAACCCCCCGCCCGGCCCGCGGCGCCCCCCCCCCCCAACCCGCCACCCC
>NZ_JAGPXV010000806.1:0-2257 GCF_018070405.1 Micromonospora sp. D75 | reverse complement strand
CGCAGGTCAGCGGCTACGAGATCGTCGACGTGTCGGTGGCGACCCGCTCCGGCAAGCCGACCGGGACGGTGATCGTGCGGATCAACCGTGACGGCGGCGGCAGCGAGGAACGTGAGTTGCCGATCGTGTCGGAGGGCGGGTCGTGGCGGGTGTGCGGGGACCCGTTCTGAGGCTCAGGCGCGGGGGCCGAGGTCCCCGGAGCGGTAGTGCCGCCGGCACAGCACCTGGTAGCGCACGTCGGCGGTGTCGACGGTGTCGCCGATGACGACCTGGGCGCCCTCGCGGACCACCGCGCCCTGCACGACCCGGGCGTTGAGCAGCCCTTCCCGGCCGCACCAGCACAGCACCTCGACCTGGATCCGGGCCACCTCGTCGGCAAGTTCGAACAGCCGCTGCGCGGCCGGGAACAGGCAGGAGCGGAAGTCGGTGGCCAGCCCGAAGGCGTAGACGTCGACGTCGAACCGGTCGACCAGTTCGGCCATCTGCTCGACGTGTTCGAGGTTGTAGAACGACGCCTCGTCGCAGATCAGGTAGTCCACCCGTACCCCTTCGGCCCAGGCGTCGCGGACCAGGTCGCGCAGGTCCAGGTCGTCGGTGACCTCGACGGCCTCGTGGGCCAGGCCGATGCGGGTGGTGACCTGCGGGCCCAGCGAGCGGTCGATGCGGGTGGTGACCAGGCCGCGGCGGCCCTGGCGGGCGTGGTTGTGGTTCATCTGCAACGCCATGGTGGACTTGCCGCAGTCCATCGGCCCCCAGAAGAACTTCAGGGCGGCGGCGTGCAGCGGCCTGCCGTCGACGCCGCGGGCGGCGGCGCAGCCGGCGGCTCGGTCGTCGCCCGGCCCCGGCAGGGGACGGGCCAGGCAGGTCGGGGCGGCGTCGTCGGTCACGTCGGGGCAGCCTAGTCCATCGACGCCGCCGGATCCGGTCCGCGATGATCGACCCGTCAGAGCACCCGGGGCGGGGTGTTGCCGGCGGCGATGATGGCCCGGCGCATCGGCACGGCGGCGAGCAGCGCGAAGCCGACCACGAAGAAGATCAACAGCGACACCAGGCCCACCCGGTACGACGAGGTCAGCTGGAACACCAGGCCGAACGCCAGCGGGCCGAGCCAGCTGGTGCCCTTGTCGCTGATCTCGTAGAAGCCGTAGTACTCGCCTTCCTTGCCGACCGGGATGAGCTGGCTGAACAGCGACCGGCTCAGCGCCTGGCTGCCGCCGAGGACCAGGCCGATGCAGCCGCCGAGGATCATGAACGGCACGGGCGCCTCGGCCGGCAGCCGGAACGCGGCGATGATCACACCGGTCCAGAGCACCAGCGACAGCAGCACGGTCTTCCAGGCGCCGATGCGCTTGGCGAGCGCGCCGAGGGCGAGCGCGCCGCCGAACGCGAGGAACTGCACCAGCAGGATGGTGACGATCAGCGTGCTCTGGTCCAGTCGCAGCTCCTCGGTGCCGTACTGGCTGGCCAGGGTGATGACGGTCTGGATGCCGTCGTTGAAGACCAGGAACGCGAGCAGGAAGAACAGCGTCAGCGGGTACGTCTTGAGTTCGCGCAGGGTGCGCCCGAGCTGCCGGAACCCGTCGGTGAGCACATTGCCGCCCGCCTGCAGGGCGGCGGCGGTGGGGTGCTCGCGCAGCCAGCGCAGCGGGACCAGGGTGAACGCCGCCCACCACACGCCGGCGGACACGATCGACCAGCGGGCCAGGTCCAGCGTGCGCTGGGCGTTGCCCTCCTCGCTGAGCATGGTGACGGCGACGAGGTTCAGCGCGAGCAGCAGACCGCCGCCGAGGTAGCCGATGGCCCAGCCGCGGCTGGAGATGCCGTCGCGCTCGTCCGGGCCGCCGAGTTGCGGCAGGAACGAGTTGTAGACGACCACGGCGGCGCCGAAGGAGATGTTCGCGACCAGGAACAGCGCGCCGCCGAGCAGGTAGCGCTCACCGGTGACGAACGCGAACGCGATGGTCGCGCCGGCGCCGGTGAAGGCCGCCGCGGCGAGCAGCCGCTTCTTGTGCGCCGACCGGTCGGCGATCGCGCCGATCACCGGCAGCACGAACACGGTGAGGAAGACCGACAGCGAGATCAGGTACGGGTAGAACGAGCCGGCGGCGACCTTGACGCCCAGCGGGTACACCGCGCCGTCGCAGCTGTCCGCGCCCAGTTCGCAGCCGGCGGCCAGCTCGGTGACGGTGGTCAGGAACGGCCCGAGGAAGACCGTGATGACCGTGGTCTGGAACGCGGAGTTCGCCCAGTCGTAGAA
>NZ_JAGPXV010000805.1:0-2260 GCF_018070405.1 Micromonospora sp. D75 | reverse complement strand
GACGACGAGGGTGTGCCGGCCGGCGAAGCGGTCCCGGCCGCTGCCGAGCACGTCGGGCAGGGCGTGCTCGAGGAACGCCGCGGCGTCCGTCTCGCCGCGGGCGGGCAGGCCGGAGGCGCCGAGGACGTTGGGGGTGCCCCAGGTGCCGGAGGCGTCGATGACGGCGCGGGCGAGCAACTCGTCGCCGTCGGCGAGGCGGATCAGGAACGGCGTCTGTTCGCGGCCGGCGGTGCGCAGCCGGTCCAGGCCGAGCCGGCTGATCGCCTCCACCCGCGCGCCGTAGCGCAGGTGGGGCTTGAGCTGCGGCAGGTCCGCGAGCGGCTGGAGATAGTCGGTGACCAGCTCGGCGCCGGTGGGCAGGGCATCCTCGACCGGGGCGACCCAGCCGGCGTCGTCGAGCAGCCGGCGGGCGGCGGGGTCGACGTTGTAGCGCCACGGGGAGAACAGCCGCACGTGCCCCCACTGCCGCACCGCCGCGCCGGTGGTGTCCCCGGCCTCCAGGACGAGGAAGGGCAGCTCACGCTCGTGCAGGTGGGCGGCGGCGGCGAGACCCACCGGGCCCGCGCCGATCACCACGACGGGCGACTCGTCCAGGACACTCATCGGGAACTCCTCGGTGTTGAGAATGGCGGATCAAGAGGTGCGGGTGACGCCTGCCTCAGCAGGCTCCGACCGGATCGGGGGCCGGGCGGCCCATGACGACGTCGGCGGCGGACGGGAAGCACCCGACACAGGCGTCGTTGATGCGGTAGTGGCGTGCGGTGCCGACCGGCTCGACGAGCACGAACCGCACCTCGGTGAGGATCTTCAGGTGCTGGGAGACGGTGGACTGGGCGAGCCCGACGGCGGCGACGATCTCCCCCACACTCATCGGCCGGGCGTGGCGGGCCAGGTACTCCACCACCTGCACCCGCGTCGGGTCCGCGAGGGCCCGGAACCACGAGGCATAGGTCTGCGCGGTGTCGCGGTCGAGGAGGTCCCCCATCACCTCTCCCTCCATCGTTAATCGCCGATTGACGATGGAAGCCTAGCAGGCGCCGGAGCGGGCGATCCGCAGGGCAGCGGTCCCGCTTCTCAGCGGGGTGCCGTCAGCGCGTAGGCGGTGGTGCGGGCGCGGTCGCGGAGGCGGGCGATCCTCTGCGCGGGAGTGGACACCCGGGCGCAGGAGTCGCAGAACCGGACCCCTGCCACGGATGACGGCCGGCGACGCGGGAAGCCGAACATGACGAGCCTCATTTCCTGGGAGCACCTTGTCTTGACATATGTCTAAACAGAGAGTTGCACGCTGATTAGATGGATGTCAACCTAGGGGCATGCCGAAGCGCCAAGCGCCGATCCCCCTCGTCGACCTCGACGCCGACGCGCCGTGCTGCCCCCCACTGGCGCAGCGCCGGGTCCCGGCAGAGACGGCCGCGATCCTCGCGCCCGCGTTCAAGGCCCTCGGTGATCCGGTACGGCTGCAGCTGATGTCGATGATCGCCTCCGCCGACGGCGGCGAGGCCTGCGTGTGCGACCTGACGCCGGCGTTCGACCTGACCGGGCCGACGATCTCTCATCACCTCAAGACCTTGCGCGAGGCAGGCCTGGTGGACGCCGAACGGCGGGGCACGTGGGTCTACTACCGGGCGCGGCCACAGATCCTGCGCCAGCTCGCCGGCCTGCTGTCGATCGAGCCGACCGCCGCGGCGCAGCGGTAGACCACCGCGCGGCGACTCGCGCTCCCGGGGGATCCGGCCGCGCCGGCTTGACGCCTCCAGATTAATCAGAAATTATTGAGTCAATGGACATTGAGTCTTTCTCGCTGGTCGAGCGCGCGCGGATCCATGCCGCGTTGGGCGACCCGGCCCGCCTGGCCATCGTGGACGCGCTCACCCTGGGCGACGCCTCACCCGGGGAGATCGCACACACCCTCGCCATGCCGACGAACCTGGTCGCCCATCACGTCAAGGTCCTCGCCGACGCGGGCCTCGTCGTCCGGGGCCGGTCGGAGGGCGATCGGCGACGCATCTACCTTCGACTCCGACCGGCCGCCCTCTCCGCCCTCACGCCGCCACCACTGGCGGGCGCGCATCGGGTCGTCTTCGTCTGCACCCACAACTCCGCCCGCTCGCAACTGGCCGCGGCGCTGTGGAGGCAGCGCGCCAACGGCGACGCCGCATCCGCCGGCACCAGGCCGGCGCCGCGGGTCCATCCCCGCGCGCTCGCCGTGGCCCACCGCCACGCCCTCGACCTCGACCCGGCCGGCACCGCACACGTCGAC
>NZ_JAGPXV010000804.1:0-2269 GCF_018070405.1 Micromonospora sp. D75 | reverse complement strand
CCTCGAAGCGGCGGGCCCGCCGGCCGGGGTCCACGCCGAGGGCCCGGTATTCCTCGGGGTTGTCGCCGCCGATGCCCGCGCCCAGCACCAGCCGGCCGCCGGAGAGCACATCGACTGTCGCGACGTCCTTCGCGGTCAGCGCCGGATGACGCAGGTTCAGCAGGTAGACGCCGGTGCCGAGGCGGACCCGCCGGGTCACCGCGGCGACCGCTGCGAGCGCCGGCAGGGGCGAGAGCATGCCGACGTTCCAAAGGTAGTGGTCGCCGACCCAGACATGGTCGAGGCCGAGCTCCTCCGCGTCACGGGCCATGTCGAGCACCGATGCGGGCTCGATCGGACCGCTCGCGGAGTAGGTGGGCAGGAAGCATCCGACGTTCACCATGACGACCCCCTTCAGCAAAAACAGCATACGGGATACAGTATGTCGACCGCTAGGAGCCGTCTCATCGACCGACGGAGGCCCTCATGACCCTCGTACCGTCCGCGGCCCCCGCCGAGCAGGTCCTCGAGCCGCTCGACGGACCTGAGCACGACGCGGTGAACCGCGCCCGGGAACTCGTCGCCCGGATCGACGACGAGACAGCTGCCGACCTGGCCGCCCGCACCGAGTTTCCCGCCGACCTTTGGGACTGGGTCGCGGAGCACGACCTGCACCGGGTCGGGATCGCCGAGGAGTACGGCGGTGAACCGGCCGACATCGTGGCGAAGATGCGCATCGCCGAGGTGCTGGCCGAGCGGGTCGGGGTGCTGGCCTGGGTCTGGGGCATCTCCAACTGCTTCGCCGCGCCGCTGCTGGCCGCGCTGGCCGACGAGCCCACCCGCAAGGAACTGCTGCCCGGGCTGGCCGCCGGCCGCCGGCGCTTCGCGTTCGGGGTCACCGAGCCGGGCGGTGGATCCGACCTGTTCGGCGCGCTGGACACCACCCTGGACGACGGGCGGGTCAGCGGACGCAAGCGCTACTGCACCGCCGCGGCCTCGGCCGACCATCTCTTCCTGCTGGTCCGGGAGGCCGGGGCGCCGGCCGGCGGCACGAGCGGACTGGCATTCGCGCTCGTGCGTACGGACGCGCCCGGGCTGTCGATGTCCCGGGTGCCGACGCCCAGCTTCGCGTCCTCGTTCGGCACGTACGAGGTCGACCTCGACGGGGTGGCCGTCGACCACGCGTTCACCGGTCCGGCGGTCAAGGCGGCGCTGCGCACGGTGCTGGTGGAGGAGCGGCTGTTGATCCCGGCCATCGTGGTCGGCGCCGCGCACGGCGCGCTGCGACGCGGCCTGGCCTACGCGGCCCGGCGCACCGCGTTCGGCACCCGCGTGGACAGCTACCAGGCGCTCCAGCACCAGGTCGCCGACGCGGTCATGGACCTCGAGACGGCCCGCCACTACGCGTACGCCATGGCGCGGCGGTGGGCGGCCGGCGCGCCGGTCACGGTCGGCGCGGACGTCGCGAAGTCGCGCAGCGTCGACGCGGCGCAGCGGGTCGCCGACGTAGCGGTGCAACTGATGGGCGGCATCGGCTTCACCCGCTGGGGCGGCGTCGAGCACGTGTGGCGGGACCTGCGCGCCTTCCGGCTCGCGCCGATCACCGAGGAACTCGTGCGCAACCGGGTGGCCCGGACACTGGGGATGGGCCGTGACTGATGGCGTCGCGCCGCTGCTCGCCCGCCTCGGGCTGCGGGTGCCGATGCGCGACGTCGATCAGGCCGGTGTCATCTACTACCCGGCCCCGCTGGCCTGGCACGAGCAGCTCTACACCGGCTGGCTGGACGCGATCGGCCATCCGCTGAGCGGCCTGCTGCGGGTCGGCGAGGCGACGGCCACGGTGAGCGCGAACGCCGACTACCTCGCGCCGGTCAGTCTCGACGACCGGGTCGACCTGGAGCTGCGGTCCGGGCCGGTGGGGCGCAGCTCGTTCACGCTGTGCTCGACCGGATTCCGCCGGCCCGACCGGCGCGAGGCGGTGCGCGTACGCACGGTGCACGTGTGGTCGCGGCTCGATGGTGGCCGGCTGCGGGCGGCCCCGATGCCGGACTGGCTGCGCGAGGCGCTGTGCGGCGGGGTGGTGGCCGATGCCGGCTGACCGCACCCTGGCCGACCGCTACCTGGGCGGACGGTGGACACCGGCCTTCGAGGCGATCGCGGTCGAGGCGCCACAGGTGCTGGAGGCGTACCTGCGCCTGGCGGCCGTGCCGTGGCGCGGCCGGGAGCTGCCGGTGGCGCTCAAGGAACTGATCTGCGTGGCGCTGAGTGCGGCGCCAGGTCACCTCTATCC
>NZ_JAGPXV010000803.1:0-2270 GCF_018070405.1 Micromonospora sp. D75 | reverse complement strand
GGCGGCCTCTCCATTACTCTTCCCGGACCGGCTCACCGCCGGGCACCGGCGCCGTCACCGGGTGCCGCAGTCCCGGATGCCCGGCCGGCAGCGACCGCCGGATCACCACCCAGCTCGACGCCAGCGCCGCCGCGATCAGCGGCCAGGTGAGCGCCGCCCGCGCCACGGTGAGCGCGACCACCTGCCCGTCCAGCCACAGCGGGATGAACACCGCCAACCGCAGGACGTAGGTGCCCGCCCACACCCAGCTGCCCCGGCCGTACGCCCGCAGCAGCGCCGGATCACGCCGCCACCGGGTCCGCTGGCCCAGCGCCGTGCCGACCACCACGCCGAGCAGCGGCCAGCGCACCACGATGCTCACCGCCCAGGCCAGCGCGCTCGCCGCGTTGGCGGCGATCTGCAGCAGGAAGAAGTCCTCGGCCCGGCCGGTCCGCAACGCGACGAGCGCGGCCACGCAGACCGCGAGCAGCCCGATCAGCACCGAGCGGGGGCGGTCCCCGCGCCGCCACCGCCAGCCGGCCACCGCCGTGCCGGTCAGCAGCGCGGCGAGTACACCGCCGCGCAGCCCGCCGAGCACCCAGCCGAGCCCGAACGCGAGCGGCGGCAGCGTGGCGTCGACCGCCCCGCGCCGGCCGCCGAGCAGGTCGGCCAGCGACTCCGGCCGTGGCTCGGCCTGCGGTTCCCGCTGCGGCGTGCCGGTCACGCCCCACCTCCTCGGATCGCCCGCCTCACCGTACGCCGAAGCCGATGGCGCTCCGCCGCGCGCGTCGGCGGCCCTACCGTTAAGTTGTCCGGGTGCGGGAGACGGCAAGGGGTTGGACGGCGGTCTGGTTGGTCGTACTGGCCCTGCTGCAGACGGCTGCGTTCGTGCTGGTGTGGCGCTTCGCCGTGCACACCGAACTGGGCCAGTGGCTGGACACGGTGGCGCTGACCGGCAACCAGATCGGCCAGGACCGCATCGACGGTCCGGTCGACACGCTCCTCAACGCCATGTCCGTGGTGTCGCTGCTGGCCGCGACCGCGGTGATCGGCTTCATCGCGCTGATCCGGGGCCGCAAGGCGCTGGCCGTCACCGCGACGTTGCTGATCGCCGGCGCGAACGTGACCACGCAACTGCTCAAGCACTTCCTGGTCCGGCCCGACTTCGGCATCGACCCGGAGCGGGCCGCCGCCGGCAACAGCCTGCCCAGCGGCCACACCTCGGTGGCCGCCTCGGTGGCGGTCGCGCTGATCCTGGTGCTGCCGCGCAAGCTGCGGGCGGCCGGGGCGTTCCTCGGCGCCGGGTACGCCGCCGCCGCGGGCGTCGCCACGCTCTCCGCCGGCTGGCACCGGCCCAGCGACGCGGTCGCCGCGTACCTGGTGGTCGGCGCGTGGGCCGCGGTCGCCGGGCTGGTGCTGCTGGTCTTCCAGCGGGAGCAGGCGGTGGTCGAGCCCGGCGACGCGCACCGGGTGACCGCCGCCGTGCTCGGCGGCGCCGGCGCGGTGGCGCTGCTGGCCTCCGCGCTCGCGTTGTCCTGGCTGGTGGACCGCTCCACGATCCCCGTCGAGGCGCTCAGCCGCCGTCAGCTCTTCGTCGGGTACGCGGGCAGCGCGGCCGGCATCGCCGGCACGATCGCCGTGGTGGCCGCGCTGGTGCTGGTCGTGGTGCACCGGCTGGTGCCCCGGTGGAAGGGCTGATCCGGCGGATGGAGACGGTACGGGCGGCGTTCCGGGCCGAGTGCGACCGCCTGGAGCGGGTGCTGCGCGACCTGGACGACGCGGCGCTGGACCGGCCCACGCCGTGCCCGCCGTGGCGGGTGCGCGACCTGATCGCGCACGTGAGCACCGGGGCCGGACGCCTGGCGGGCATGCTCGCCGAGCCCGCGCCGCCCCGGGCCGAGGTGGACGCGGCCGCCTACTTCGGCGCGGCCAAGTTCAGCCCGCCGGTGGACCGGGACCGCGTCGAGGGCGCGCAGCGTGCGGCCCGGGAGCACCCGGGCGCCGCCGAGGTGGCGGCGGAGTTCGGCCGGGCCTGGCGCGCCACCGACGAGGCGGTCGCCGCGGAACCGCCCGCACGGGTGGTGCGTACCCGCCACGGTGACGCGATGGCGTTGCCGGAGTTCCTGCGTACCCGGGTGGTGGAGGTCGCGGTGCACGGCCTGGACCTGGCCGACGCGCTGGACCGGACGCCGTGGCTGACCCCGGCCGCCGCGGACGTGGTGATCGGCGTGCTCACCGGCGGCGTGCCGGTGCCGCCCGGACTGGGCTGGGACGCGCTCACCGTGCTGCGC
>NZ_JAGPXV010000802.1:0-2274 GCF_018070405.1 Micromonospora sp. D75 | reverse complement strand
GTCGTACGGGCGCGTGCCGTCGGTGCCGTAGACGCAGGTGGGCGCGGTCACCGACCGGCCCGGGCCGGGAACCGACAGCGCGGTGTGCAACGTGGTGGTGCTCTTCGCCGGCAGGCGCAGCCGCCACGTCACCTCCCCGGCGCTGGACCCGGCGGGCCGGGTGGTCCGCCCGCCGCCGGTCACCGTGGTGGCCCGCGACCCGCTCGGCAGCTCCTGCCGCACCATCGTGTCGACCGGCGCCGTGCCGGCGTTGCGGACCTCGATCCGGTAACCCGGCGCCGGAGTGCCCGCCGCGCCGACCGCCACGCTCACCGGCGGCATCGACGGGCGGACCGGCGCCGGGCCGGTGGTCGGCACCGCCGGCGGGACCGCCGGCACGCCGGTCGGGATCGGGGTCGCCCCCGCGCCGGGCAGGGCGACCGGGACGGCGGCCGGCGGTGGAGCCGGTCGGGCGGGGGTTTCGGCCGCGCGGGGCGTCGCCGGGGACAGCGCCGGTACGGCGGCGATGACGCCGAGGCAGTTCACGAACACTGCCAGGGCCTTGTGGTGTCGTCTCGATGCAGGCATACCAACGAACCTCCGGAACCGAAGCTATGGGCCGGGCCCCGCCGGGCGGGTACGAAGCCGCCATTCCCGCCCCGTCCGGCGCGATCCGGCGTACCCTGTCGCTCTCTCGCCGGTCCCGGCACCGGCGGGCGGCGAGGGGTGCGGCGCGGGCCGCCGGGCGCGCTGCCTGCCGGTGTCCGACGGGCGCCGCGCGGGCGGGGATAGATTGGCCGGGTGCGTATCGCTCGTTTCGCTCATGCCAAGGGAATGTCGTTCGGGGTCGTCGAGGGCGAGCCGGAGGCCGGGCCGCAGGGCCTGACCATCGCCGAGATCGAGGGCCACCCGTTCGGGCAGATCCAGTTCTCCGGCGCCCGCTGGGCGCTCTCCGACGTCCGGCTGCTGTCGCCGATCCTGCCCAGCAAGGTGGTCTGCGTCGGCCGCAACTACGCCGAGCACGCCGCCGAACACGGCAGCGAGGTGCCGAAGGAGCCGCTGCTCTTCCTCAAGCCGTCCACGTCGGTCATCGGTCCGCGCGACGCGATCCGGCTGCCGATCTTCTCCAAGCAGGTCGAGCACGAGGCGGAACTCGCCGTGGTGATCGGCGCTCCGGGCGCCCGCCGGGCCGACCGGGCCGCCGCCGAGCGGGCCATCTTCGGCTACACCTGCGCCAACGACGTCACCGCGCGGGACCTCCAGCGCTCCGACGGCCAGTGGACCCGCGCCAAGGGCTTCGACTCGTTCTGCCCGATCGGGCCGTGGATCACCACCGGGCTCGACGTGAGCGACCTGGAGATCCGGTGTGAGGTGGGCCGCAACCCGGAGGAGATGGAGGTACGCCAGCTCGGCCGGACCAAGGACATGGTGTTCGACGTACCGGGCCTGGTGTCGTACATCTCGCACGTGATGACGCTGCTGCCCGGCGACGTGGTCCTGACCGGCACGCCGGCGGGGGTTAGTCCGCTCACCGAGGGGGATACGGTCACCGTGCGGATCCAGGGGATCGGGGAGCTCAGCAACCCGGTGGTCCCTGTCGCCTGATTCGCTCCGATGCCTCGTTTCCGCTGGTCAGGTGGGTTTCGAGGGGTTGGATTTGGCCTGTCGGCACCGGGAGGGTAAAGTTCATTCCCGGCGCCGCAAGGGGCCAATGGGGTATGGGGTAATTGGCAGCCCGACTGATTCTGGTTCAGTTAGTCTAGGTTCGAGTCCTGGTACCCCAGCGCAGCCGCGGGTTCGCAAGAGCTCGCGGACGCTGGATTCCGGCAGCTCACGCTGGCGGAGTGCAATGAAGGTTCTGGCCCCGTCGTCTAGCGGCCCAGGACGCCGCCCTCTCAAGGCGGTAGCGCCGGTTCGAATCCGGTCGGGGCTACAGCACCGACAGCCCGTCCCGTTTCCCCGGGGCGGGCTTTCTGCTGTCCGGGCAACGTTTTCCGCGTGCGGTGGGGGTGACCCCCGCGGCGCGGTGCCGGACGCGATGCCGCTAGACTACTGCCACGCCACCCGGCAGGGCGGCGAAGCAGGACAAGTGCCTGGCCCCGTCGTCTAGCGGCCCAGGACGCCGCCCTCTCAAGGCGGTAGCGCCGGTTCGAATCCGGTCGGGGCTACGTCACCGAACGGCCCGTCTCGCTACGCGAGGCGGGCCGTTCGCAGTCCCCGCCCCACCCCGTTGATCATGAAGTTTGCGGCAGTCGGGGCGATCAAACATGCCGCCAACGTGATGATCTACGCGAG
>NZ_JAGPXV010000801.1:0-2276 GCF_018070405.1 Micromonospora sp. D75 | reverse complement strand
ATCTCCAGCCAGTACCCGGCCCGCGCCAGCCTCCCGGACCAGATCGACTCGATGCGGCTGCGCCAGGACGAGCGCAGCCAGGCCGCCGCCGAGGAGCTGAAGAGCCGGGTACGCGAGTCGAACCTGCTCGCCGAGGACACGTTCGCCGGTATCTACACGACGAGCGACGGCAAGCGGGTGACGTTGTTCGGCAGCACCGGCCTGCGGTTCAGCCCGGAGTCGGACGCCAAGGCGGAGATCGACCGCCTCGCCGGGGAGTACGGCCTGAAGGAGTCGGTGAACGTGGAGACCGGCGTCCGGGGCCGGTACGCGCGTTGCGCGGTCGGCCGGGCGGACGGCGACTCGGTGGTGGTCTGCGCCTCGGCCGACCACGGCAGTCTGACCACAGGCGTGTTCACCCGGTTGTCCGTGGACGACAGCGGGCGGCTACTGAACGATCTGCGTCAGCGCGTGGTGGTGCCGAAGTCCTGACCGCTCAGGCGGTCTGCTCACCGGCGGCCTGGTCGGCGCGCTTCGGCGCGTAGCGCGGGACGTACTCCTGGCCGCTGAGCTTCTGGATCTCGGCCATCATCTCGTCGGTCATCGCGCGCAGCGACGTGCGGTCGTCGGGACGGCCGGTGAAGTCCAGCGGCTTGCCGAACTTGATGGTGATCTTTGCGCGGCCCGGTCGCGGGATCCGCGTACCGATCGGCTGGGCCTTGTCGGTGCCGGTCACGCCGACCGGGATGATCGGCACGCCGGCGGCGATCGCCAGCCGGACCGTGCCGGTACGCCCGCGGTAGAGCCGCCCGTCCGGCGAACGGGTGCCCTCCGGGTAGACGGCGACCAGGTCACCGGCCTTGAGCACCGGGATCGCCGCGTCGAACGCGGTGAGCGCGGCCCGCCCGCCGGCCCGCTCGACCGGGATCGCGCCCAGCCCGGTGAGCACGAACTTGGAGAAGCCGCCCTTGAGGCCGGTGCCCTTGAAGTACTCCGACTTGGCCCAGAACGCCAGGTGGCGGGGCACCACGGTGCCGAGCAGCAGCTCGTCGGCGACGGAGAGGTGGTTGCTGGCGAAGATCGCGCCGCCGGTCGCCGGGATGTGCTCCAAACCCTCCACGTGCGGACGGAAGGCCAACCGGAGCGCGGGCGCCACGGTGAGCTTGCCGATGGTGTAGAGCAGGGGCACGGGTCCTCCGGCGGTCGTACGTGAAACAGGCGCTGTCACGGTAGCCGACGCGGCCGTCCGTCACCGAGCGGGTGGCCCGCAGTCCACTCGCTGGGGCTGGGCCCTCCCCCACCACGGGGGCGGGGGAGGGCACCCGGTCCGGCTCAGACCTTCCGGACCGTCACTGTGACCCGCTCGCCGTCGCCGGCCTCGCCGGCGAAGCCGTCGAGGCCCTCGGCGAAGTCGATGCTGTCGGCCAGCACCTCCCGGGCCACGAACTCGGTGTACGCGGCGACCGCCGCGCGTACGTCCTCGGAGGCGGAGACGGCCACCGTGATCCGGTCGGAGACGTCCAGGTCGGCGTCGCGGCGGGCCTGTTGCACGACCCGGACCACGTCCCGGGCCAGCCCTTCGGCGGCCAGCTCCGGCGTGACCTCAGTGTCCAGCACGACCACGCCCTCACCGCCGGGCAGCGGCGCGGAGTGCTCGGCGTCGGCGGCGACCAGGCGCAGCTCGTACTCGCCCTCGGCGAGCGTGACCCCGGCGGCGACCGGGGCGCCGTCGCGCAGCTCCCACTCCCCCGCCTTGACCGCCTTGATCACCTGCTGGACGGCCTTGCCGACGCGCGGGCCGAGCGCCCGCGGCACCACGGTGAGGACCTGCTGGCA
Source organism: Micromonospora sp. D75 (assembly GCF_018070405.1). Taxonomy (NCBI): domain Bacteria; kingdom Bacillati; phylum Actinomycetota; class Actinomycetes; order Micromonosporales; family Micromonosporaceae; genus Micromonospora; species Micromonospora sp. D75. Next base: position 461 of record NZ_JAGPXV010000801.1, on the reverse strand, counting down.
GTACGCGGACACCTCGTCGCTGAGCACTACCTCCTTCACGTTGACCTCGTCGGCGACCAGGTCGGCGAAGGGCCGCAGCTGGGCGGCGACGGGCGAGGCCACTGTCAGCTTCGCCAGCGGCAGCCGTACCCGCAGGCCCTTGGCCTTGCGCAGGGACAGCGCCGCCGAGGCGACCGCCCGGACGTTGTCCATCGTGGAGACCAGCTCGTGGTCGGCCGGGAACTCGTCCGCCCGCGGCCAGTCGGTCAGGTGCACCGACCGCTCGCCGGTCAGCCCGCGCCAGATCTCCTCGGCGGTCAGCGGCGCCAGCGGCGCCACCACCCGGCACAGCGTCTCCAGCACCGTCGAGAGCGTGTCGAACGCGTCAGCGTCGCCGGCCCAGAACCGGTCCCGGGACCGGCGCACGTACCAGTTGGTCAGCGCGTCCAGGTAGGACCGCACGGTGGCGCACGCGCCGGAGA
>NZ_JAGPXV010000800.1:0-2276 GCF_018070405.1 Micromonospora sp. D75 | reverse complement strand
CCCCGGCGGACGCGGGAGCGGCGCCGGGAGGCGCCCGCCGCCGCGGCCGCCCGGGCCGGCCGGCATGGCGACCACGCCGAGCGGTCCGGTCGTCCCGTGCCGGAGCTGCCGGAACGGGTGGCCGCCCCGGCCCGTCCGGCCCCGCCGCCCGGCCGGCTGCACCGGTGGCTGTTCGCCCACCGAGTCGAACCGGTCGGCCCGGAGGTACGGGAGCACCAGACCCGGTCGCACCCGTGGTGGCAGGTGATGTGCCTGACCGGCGTCGACTACTTCTCCACGCTGTCCTACCTGCCGGGCATCGCGGTCGTGGCGGCCGGCGCGCTCAGTCCGCTGGCCACCCTGCTGATCGTGGCGCTGACCCTGCTCGGGATGCTGCCGATGTACCGCCGCGTGGCCCGGGAGAGCCCGCACGGGCAGGGCTCGGTGGCGATGCTGGAGCGGCTGCTGCCGTTCTGGCGCGGCAAGGTCTTCGTGCTGGTGCTGCTGGGCTTCGTCGCCACCTCGTGGATCATCACGATCACGCTCTCCGCCGCCGACGCCAGCGTGCACCTGCTGGAGAACCCGGCTCTGCCCGCCGCGTTCCCGCACGGCCGGACAGCGGCGGTGCTGGTCACCGTGGCGCTGCTGCTCGTGCTCGGCGGCGTGTTCCTGCTCGGGTTCAGCGAGGCGGTGCAGGTGGCCATCCCGCTGGTGGCGGTGTTCCTGGCGCTGAACGCGGTGGTGGTGGTCGCCGGCGTGGCCGAGCTGGCCGCCGACCCGGCGCCGCTGGCCGACTGGACCGGCCGGCTGGCCGACGCCGGCGGACCCGGGGACGTCCTGGCCACCAGCGCGCTCGCGTTCCCGCTGCTGGTCCTCGGCCTGTCCGGCTTCGAGACCGGGGTGAGCATGATGCCGCTGGTGCGCGGCCGCGGCGCCGATCCGGAGCAGCGGCTGGCCGCCCGCATCCGCAACACCCGCCGGCTGCTCACCGCCGCCGCGCTGATCATGTCGGTCTACCTGATCGCCACCACGTTCGTGACCACCGTGCTGATCCCGCCCGAGGCGTTCGCGCCCGGCGGGCCGGCCAACGGCCGGGCGCTCGCGTTCCTCGCCCACGAGCATCTCGGCCAGGCGTTCGGCACCGTCTACGACATCAGCAGCATCCTCATCCTCTGGTTCGCCGGCGCCTCGGCGATGGCCGGGCTGATCAACATCGTGCCGCGCTACCTGCCGTCGTACGGCATGGCGCCGGAGTGGGGCCGCGCGGTCCGCCCGGTGGTGCTGGTCTACACCGCGATCAGCGTCGCCATCACCATCGCGTTCGCCGCCGACGTCAACGCCCAGGCCGGCGCGTACGCCACCGGCATCCTGGCGATGATGGTCTCCGGCGCGATAGCGGTGACCATCGCGGCGCTGCGGGCCGGCAGCCGCGCGGCCGGCGCCGGGTTCGCGCTGCTCACCGCCGTGCTGCTGTACGCGCTGGCGGAGAACGTGGTGGCCAAGCCCGACGGCATCACCATCTCCGGGTTCTTCATCGCCGGGATCGTCGCGGTGTCGCTGATCTCCCGTGTCACCCGGACCACCGAGCTGCGCGCCGAGCGGATCGAGTTCGACGAGGCGGCCCGCCGGTTCGTCGACGAGTCGGTGGCCCGGGACGGGCGGCTGCACCTGATCGCCAACAAGCGGCAGCGCGGGTCGGTCAAGGAGTACCGGGTCAAGGAGCGGGCGCAACGGTCGATGAACCCGGTGCCCGGCGCCGCCGACGTGCTCTTCCTGGAGATCGACGTGAGCGACCCGTCGCAGTTCAGCCAGGTGCTGCGGGTGCACGGGGTGGAGGCCGGCGGCTACCGGATCCTGCGGGCCAGCAGCCCGGCCGCGCCGAACGCGATAGCCGCGATCCTGCTGGCGCTGCGCGACGCCACCGGGGTACGCCCGCACTGCCACTTCGAGTGGTCGGAGGGGAACCCGATCGCGCACCTGCTGCGCTACCTCATCCTCGGCCGGGGTGACACGCCGCCGGTGGTACGGGAGATCATCCGCAAGTCCGAGCCGGATCCCACCCGCCGTCCCGGCATCCACGTCGGCGGCTGACCCGCCGGGCTACGACCCGAGGGCGCGTACCCGGGCCAGCAGGTCGCGGGCGCAGAAGTCGAGGAAGCCGTCCGGGTCCGGGCCGGCGTTCTGCAGCACGATGTGGTCGAAGCCGGCCTCGACGTACGCGCGCGCCTTCTCCACGTGCGGCCCGGCGTCCGGGCCGACGGAGAACTGGCTGCGGATGTGGTGGTCCTCGACCCAGG
>NZ_JAGPXV010000080.1:0-14309 GCF_018070405.1 Micromonospora sp. D75 | reverse complement strand
CAGTGGCAGGAAGTCGATCAGGTGCTCGACGATGTGCACCGCGAAGAACACGTCCACCGAGTCGTCGCGCAGCGGCAGCGAGCCGGCGAGATTGGCGACCGCGTTCACCCCCGGCGCGGGATAGATGTCCAGCCCCAGGTTGCCCGGCCACTGCTTGGTCGCGCCGCAGCCCAGGTCGACCACCACCGGCGCCCGCCCGCCCACGGCGACCCGGCACCAGACCCCGAGTACGCCCGACAGCCGGCCGATCAACTCCCGTACCAGCCGCAACTGCGCCGGGTCGGCGACCGCGCCGGTCAGGTGCGCCACCCCCCGGTCGAAGCGCACCTCGACGGTCGTCCCGCGTAGCCGCTCGTCGTGCCGGACCAGGTCGGCCCACGCCTCGGCGAGAAACTCGTCGGTCTGCCGGAGTCGCTCACCCGAGAGCGCGGTCTGCCCCATCGCCACCATGCGCCACCTCCGGCGGCCCGTTACCCCCATTTCACCCCAATATGCCCCGACCCGTCCGCCGTCCTCCTCCACCCCGTCCCGCCGTCCGCCCCGCCCCACCCCGTTGATCAAGGAGTTTGTGTCACCAGAAGACGCCCGCGAGGACACAAACTCCTTGATCACCGGGGCGCGCCCGAGATCTTGGAAGATTTCGGCGGTCATGGGGGCACTTTCCTTCCAAGATCTCCCGCGACTCGGGGATCAAGGAGTTCGTGCTGGCGTCGGCGTGGATGGACCCGAACTCCTCGATCGCGAGAGGCCACCCCCCACCCCGTTGATCAAGGAGTTTGTGTCCTTTTTCGAGGGCGACGTCCACACGAACTCCTTGATCACCGCCGGTCTCGGTCGGGGTGTGCTCCGATGCCGCGGGCCCCGGACGGGCGCACTGTCGATCATGGAGTTGTGGCCCGGGCCAAGCTCGCAAAAGGGGCAGGCGAGGGGCCGCAACTGCAAGATCGACGCGCTGAGGGGCGGGAGGGGCGGGAGGGGCGGGGAGGGAGGGGTGGCGGGCGGGAGGGAGGAGGGTCAGGGGGAGAGGGTTCGGCGGATGGTGCGGGAGCTGCGCATCCGCTGGCGCGGCTGGGCCGCCGCTGCCTTCGGGCGCTTGAGGTGGTAGCGGTGCAGCTCGTTGTTGCCGGGCAGCGACGGGTCCTCGCTCATCGCGACCAGTTCCCAGCCCTGGTCACCGGCCCGGTTCAGGTGGGCCAGCGCGGTGTCGCCGTACGGTGTCACGTCGATCATGGAGCCGTCCGGGCCGTACCAGATGAAGACGACCTCGAACCCGAGGTCGGTCGACGCGGGTTGACGACGACGGACCAGCAGCGCGTACTCCCACTTGAGCATGCGCTCATTGTGGACCCGCGCGCGCCGGTCGGCATGGATCAGTGTTCGGCGATCCGTCCGTCCGCCACGCGCAGCCGCCGGTTGACGCTCACCGCGTCGAGCATCCGCCGGTCGTGGGTCACCAGCAGCAGCGTGCCCGGGTAGCTCGCCAGCGCCGATTCGAGCTGCTCGATCGCGGCCAGGTCGAGGTGGTTGGTCGGCTCGTCGAGCACCAGCAGGTTCACGCCGCGCCCCTGCAGCAGCGCCAGCGCGGCCCGGGTCCGCTCGCCGGGGGACAGCGTCGCCGCCGGCCGCAGCACGTGGTCGGCGCGCAGCCCGAACTTCGCCAGCAGCGTCCGCACGTCCGCCGGGGCGAGATCGGGTACGGCGGCGCCGAACGCGTCGAGCAGCGGCTGGTCGCCGAGGAAGAGTCCCCGGGCCTGGTCGACCTCGCCGACCACCACGCCGGGGCCGAGCGCGGCGTGCCCCTCGTCCAGTGGCAGCCGGCCGAGCAGCGCGGCGAGCAGGGTGCTCTTGCCGGAGCCGTTCGCCCCGGTGATCGCCACCCGGTCGGCCCAGTCGATCTGCAGGTCCACCGGGCCGAGCGTGAAGCCGCCACGGCGTACCACTGCTCCTCGCAGCGAGGCCACGACGGCGCCGGCGCGGGGCGCGGCGGCGATCTCCATCCGCAGCTCCCACTCCTTGCGCGGCTCCTCGACCACCTCCAGCCGCTCGATCAGCCGGGCCGTCTGCTTGGCCTTCGCGGCCTGCTTCTCGGTCGACTCGGTGCGGAACTTGCGGCCGATCTTGTCGTTGTCGGTGGCCTTGCGGCGGGCGTTCTTGACGCCCTTCTCCATCCACGCCCGCTGGGTGCGGGCGCGCGCCTCCAGGTCGGCCTTCGTGTCGGCGTACTCCTCGTACTCCTCGCGGGCGTGCCGGCGCGCCACCTCCCGCTCCTCCAGATAGGCCGCGTAGCCACCGCCGAAGTGGTTGACCTGCCGCTGATGCAGGTCCAGCTCGACGATCCGGGTGACGGTGCGGGTGAGGAACTCGCGGTCGTGGCTGACCACCACGGTCCCGGCGCGCAGCCCGGTGACGAAGCGTTCCAGCCGGTCCAGCCCGGCCAGGTCGAGGTCGTTCGTGGGCTCGTCGAGCAGGAAGACGTCGTACCGGCTGAGCAGCAGCGACGCGAGCCCGGCGCGGGCGGCCTGCCCGCCGGACAGGCCGGTCATCGGATGGTCGAGGCCGACGTCGAGACCCAGCTCCGCGGCCACCTGCGCCGCCCGCTCGTCCAGGTCCGCGCCGCCGAGGTCGAGCCAGCGTTCCAGAGCATTCGCGTACGCGTCGTCGGCGCCCGCCGCCCCGGCGGTGAGCGCCTCGGTGGCGGCGTCGAGCGCGGCCTGCGCGGCGCTGACCCCGGTGCGCCGGGCCAGGAACTCGCGGACCGTCTCGCCCGGCCGGCGCTCCGGCTCCTGCGGCAGGTAGCCGACGGTCGCCGTGGGCGGGCTGAGTGAGACCGTGCCCTGCTCGCGTGGGACCAGCCCGGCGAGGGTACGCAGCAGCGTGGACTTGCCCGCGCCGTTGACCCCGACCAGACCCACCACGTCGCCGGGCGCGACGACCAGGTCGAGGTCTTCGAAGAGGAGGCGGTCACCGTGGCCGGCGGTGAGGTCCTTGGCGATCAACGTGGCGCTCATCAGGGCACCGAGCCTACCGGCGTGCGCATCCGGATTACCGCGACCCACGCTTGCGGCGGCACCGATCTGAGGGAGACTCACTGCCGTGGTGACCACACTGGCGATCGACTGCGGTGGCGGCGGGATCAAGGCCTCCGTGCTGGATGCCGCCGGAACCATGCGCGCGCGGCCGTTGCGCGTGCCCACGCCGTACCCGCTGCCGCCTGGCTTGTTCGTCAAGACGCTGCTGGATCTCGGCGCCCGCCTGCCCACGGCGGACCGGCTCACCGTCGGCATGCCCGGCATGATCCGGCACGGCGTCGTGGTGGCCACGCCGCACTATGTGACGCGGTCCGGGCCGCGCAGCCGCGTCGACCCGGACCTGCTGGCCGAGTGGTCCGGGTACGACGCGCGCACCGCGCTGGCCGAGGCGTTCGGCGTGCCGGCGCTGGTGTTGAACGACGCCGAGGTGCACGGCGCGGGCGTGGTCGCCGGGACCGGCTGCGAGCTGGTGCTGACGCTCGGTACCGGGCTCGGCAGCGCGCTCTTCGACGGCGGGGTGCTGGCGCCGCACCTGGAGCTGTCGCACGCGCCGGTGCGGTGGAACACCACCTATGACACGTACGTGGGGGAGCCGGAACGGCGGCGCCTCGGCGACGCGTTCTGGTCCCGGCGGATCCGGCAGGTGGTGGACGGCCTGCGGCCGGTGTTCCGCTGGGACCGGCTGTACCTCGGCGGCGGCAACTCCCGGCTGATCCGGCCCGAGCAGGTGGCCCGGATGGGCGATGACGTGGTGATCGTCCCGAACACTGCCGGAATCGTCGGCGGTGTCCGGGCCTGGGACCTGGTCGGCGGCCGGTACGACCCCACAACCTGATCTTTCGCCCCGCAGGAACACTCGCGCTCCCGCCGGTGTTGTGCCAGCGTCGGACCAAGGCCTGGCGCGACACGAGGAGGTGGGTCGAGTGGATCTTCTGGCGGAGTACCGGCGGGCGACCATGTTCTTCGAAGCGGGTGATCCGACCGGAGCGGCCCGGCTGCTCGAACCGATCATCGAGGCCGAGCCGGACAACTCGTCGGTCCGGCAGCTGCTGGCCCGCGCCTACTTCCAGTCGGCCCAGCTCAACCGGGCCGAGGAGCAGTTGCGCGAGCTGGTCGACCGGGACCCGAGCGACCACTACGCGCACCACGTGCTCGGCCGCACGCTGGAGCGGATGAACCGGCCCGTGGACGCGCTGCGGCACCTGCGCATCGCGGCCGCGATGTACTCGACGAACACCGACTACGCCACCGCGCTGCGCCGGGTGGAGGGCAAGGTCGGCCGTTGACTGATCACGCGGAAGGGCAGCCCGCCCGGGCTGCCCTTCCGCGTACCTAGGATGGGACCGTGAAGCTCAAGCTCGACCTCCACGACATCTACAACAAGGGCCACGACATCGATCGTGCGCTGCGCGGGATCATCGACGAGGCGGTGGCGAAGAAGGCCACGCTCGTGGAGATCATCCCGGGTAAGGGGTCGGGCGCGCTGAAGAAGAAGGTGCTGCGGTTCCTCGACCAGAAGGACGTGAAGCAGCTCTACCACCGGGTCGAAAAGGACTCGAAGAACTTCGGCCGTTTGTTCGTGCATTTCCGCTGGAAGTAGAACCGGCATGCCCCTGACCTGCGTCCTGGGTCGTTCAGAGGGGGCCGAAAGCAAGATCATGCCGTTTCCGGGTGCTCCGGCACGTACCGCCGTCCGTGTCAGAACTTGGGGTTTATGTAGCTACCCCAGGTCCAATTCTGGTCTTCATCGCTCATGCCGCGGATATCAATATCGAGCGGTTCGAGGTGGGCCGCCGGAAGGGGGTCCGAGTCTACGATAACTTGCAGGGAGCCGGTGAGAGTGTAGTATCCGGAACGCGGATCAATGCACTCTTTCCAGTTGTAGTTCGCGGCAGTGAGATAGATGCTTCTTTCCTGATAGCCTTCCTGGTTGAGCATGACGTGACCCCACGAGTAGGTACCCGAGGCGAGCTGGATCTGCCTGGAGATGCACGCAGTGGCCATGCCCTCCGCCGGGATCCGCGCAAGCTTCGTCGACTTGGTCAGGTAAGCGGTTGCGGCGGCATTCGCAGGAGACGCGACTCCAACCAGACCTGCGGCTATGAGAATCGACGCAACAGCGGACCGCAATTTAATCAGACGCAAGGAATCCCCCGATAGTTGGGCCACACACCTTCCGTGAGCGGCCGGTGCCCGTTGCTCGTAGCAAGCTATCGAGGAAGATGAGCGGGCGCAAGGGCATGATGTCTGTCACGAAGCGCTACCGCTCGTAAGCATTTCCTGGTTGTTGCGCTCAGGCACTCCTGCATGGCTAATGGCGCAGTCGGGGGAGAGTGCCGTTCAACATCAGGCCGTTTACCGGCCGCCCCATCGCTGTCAGCACGATCGGGCGCGGCTTGCTCTAGCTTGATCCACTCCACCTCGCCGAAGTGGCGGTATCCCGGCGCGGGGATACCCCCACATCGGCGAGGTGGTGCAAGTAAGTGGCGGTCAGAGCGGGTACGTGCGCGCCACCGCCAGCATCTCCGAGCTGTGCGAGCCGACCACGCCCACACCCTCCGGCCGCTCCCGGAACCCGGGCACCCCGGAGAGCCCGTCACTGGCGTCCATCGCGCGCACCGAAACGGCCCCGGCGCCGGGCACGAGCGTCAGCGTCACCTCGACACCCTCCGGCGGCGGGGCGTGGAACACGATCCCGAACCCCCACTTCCCGCCGCCCGGCTCGACCGGCACGTCCCGCCCGGCCACCGAGGCGGACCGCACGGTGGCGGTGCTGGTGTCGACGTGCAGCGTGAGCAGGCGTACCTGCCGCTGCGGCGTCACGCGCACCCGCAGCACGCGCTGGTCACCGGTGCGGGTGTCGGAGAGCAGGTCCAGCTTCGGGGCGGGCAGGGGCGCCGCGGCGGCCGGCCCGGCGCGCATCTCACTGTTGCCCAGCCCGGGGAAGTCGTCGGCCACCGCGATGCTCCGGTCGACGTAGCCGTCGGTCCAGGGCTGCGGCTTCTCCTCACGGGTGAGCCAAGCCGCCTTCCCGGTACCCGCGTCCAGCGCGTACATCAGGTGGGTCGGCACGGGATGCGCGGCGTCGAAGCGGTCCACGGCGAGGCCGACCCCGGCGAGCACCACCGCCGCCAGCGCGGCGGCCGCGGCGGGCAGCGCGCCGAGCCGGCGTGCGCGCAGCGCGAGCAGGCCGCGCTGGCCGCCGGCCCGGGGGTGCAGCAGGTCGACCACCGGGAGTACGGCGAGGCCGAGCAGCACCGCGACGAGCGCGGCAACAGCGCCCATGCCCATGCCGAGCGCCGGGAACAGCAGCACCACCGGCGGCAGCAGGATCACCACCGCCACGGCGGCGGCGAGCGTCACCGCGACCACCGGCCACGGTCCGTCGCGCCGGGTGGCGAGCGCGGCGAAACCGGCGAGCGCGCCGGCCAGCGCGGGCAGTGTCGTCAGGTACGCCCCACCGGGCACCGCCACGGCGAGCAGCACTCCGAACACGGCGAGCCAGGCCAGCCCGCCGAACGCCAGCGCGGCCGGGCCGACGCGGCGGCGCAGCAGCGCGTACCAGCAGAACAGCACCGCGGCGGAGAGCGCCACCACGGCGAGCCGGTACCAGACCGGGCGGTACGGGTCGAGCAGCTCGGCGTACCCGGGGCGGATCGTGGTGATCGCGGCCCAGAGCAGCCACGCGCCGAGCGGCGCCACGACGACCGGCAGCAGGGTGAGGCCGAAGCCGGCGGCGAGCGTGCCGGCGGTGGCGCGGCCCCGGCGGCGCAGGAGCCAGCCGAGCGCGCCGACGGCGAGTAGCGCGGCGACGGCGAGCGGCAGTGTCAGCCAGCCGGGGTAGCGGACGAGCCCGCCGAGCACCGGGAAGTAGGTGTCGTCGTGGCCGGCGCTCAGGTCGCCCAGGTCGGTACGGCCGAACTCGCGGGCCAGGCCGAGCGCGTTGTCGCCGTGCATCTGGAGGCTGCCCCGGTCCACCCGGGCCGGCACGTCCAGCGGGGTGTGGTAGATCGCGCCGCCGTCGATGTACGCCGAGTTCAGGCCCACGAATTTGCGGTCGAGGAACGCGGTGAAGTCGGTGTCGTTCGGCAGCGCCCGGTAGATCTCCACCGCGAACGAGGTGCCCACCGGGTGCGGCGCGGCCTTGCCGAACACCTCCACGAGCTTCGCGTTGTTCCGGGACGTCTCGAACATGATCACCGGGCCGGTGGAGCCGCGCGCCTCCAGGTTGAGCACCACCCCGCCGTCACGGGCGAGCGGGTGGTCGGCGGCGAACCCGGCGGCCCCGCACAGGCACGCCTCCTCCGCGTCGGTCAGCACGAAGACGATGTCGTTGCGGGGGCGCGGGCCGGTGGTGAGCGCCCGTGCCACCTCCAGGATCGTGGCGGTGCCGGCGGCGTCGTCGTTGCCGCCCGGCCCGGTCTGCACCGAGTCGTAGTGGGAGACCAGGAACACCTTCCCGGTCGGGTCGGTGCCGGGGAGCCGGGCCACCACGTTGCGGACCCGGGCCAGCGTGGCCCCGCCGGCCGCGCCGGACAACTGCCCGGCCTCGGGCGCGACCGCGTCCTGCACCTCGGTCTGCAGGCCCAGCCCGCGCAGCGTCGCCACCAGGTGCTCGCGTACCCGGTCGTTCGCGGCGCTGCCCGCCACGTGCGGCTCGGCGGCGATCACCTCGACGTTCCGGTACGCCCGGGCGGCGCTGAACTCGCGCTCGGGCGCGTCCGCCGGGGCCGGCGCCGGGGTGGAGAGGCCGACCAGGACGCCCGCCCCGACGGCGAGCAGCGCGATCAGCGCGGCGACGGCGCTGGTCAGCCGGCGGCGGGGCTTGGTGAGCGCCCGGTCGGCGGGACGGGTGGGGGGTGCGCCCACGGGGACTCCTCGGGGTGGATCAACGGGGTGGGCATCATCCTGCACCCCCGGGGGCTGCGGCGGCAGTCCTCGGACGGTGCGCTGCGGGCGTGACAGCGCTCCCGGCGTAACATCGTCTGTCGACCGTGCCGCTGTGGAGGTGGACCGGTCACCCGCTCCGCCGCGCCGGTGTCGGCCGCGTTGTGTATGACTGTGGTCTGAGTCAGGATCAGCAGGGCATTCGGAAGGAGCCCGACATCACCAGCGAACTCCCGCGACTCGCGGCGGTTACCCGACCGCAGCGGGGTTCCGGCGCATCGGGCGCCGTCCACGTGCCGTCGGCCGGGGCGGGGCTGCACGGCGGCGTACCGCCGGGCGAACGGCTACGGGTGCTGCTGGTCGAGGACGACGAGGGCGACGCCTTCCTGGTCGGCGAGCTGCTCGCCGAGACCAACTCGATGATCGACCTGCTGGTGGCGACCAGTCTCAGCGAGGCCCGGCAGCGGGTGATGGGCGTGGACTGCGTGCTGCTCGACCTGGGCCTGCCCGACGCGCAGGGCCTGGACGGGCTGCGCCGGGTGCTGGAGATGGCCAGCGGCGCGGCGGTCTGCGTCCTGACCGGCCGGTCCGACGAGCACCTGGGCATCGTCGCGGTCGCCGAGGGCGCGCAGGACTACCTGGTCAAGGGCCAGGTCGACGGGGTCCTGCTGACCCGGGCGCTGCGGTACGCGGTGGAGCGCAAGCGGGCCGACGAGAACGCCCGCCGGCTGCGTGAGGTGGAGCTGCGCCAGGCCGAGTCCGCCCGCCTGGAGCGCGGCCTGCTGCCGCAGCCGTTGATGACCACCGACGAGGTGTCGGTGCACACGTTCTACCGGCCCGGCCGGCACGCCGCGCTGATCGGCGGCGACTTCTACGACGTGGTGCAGACCCGGCCGGACCGGATCGACCTGATCGTCGGCGACGTCTGCGGGCACGGCGTGGACGAGGCGGCGCTCGGCGTCGAGCTGCGCGTGGCCTGGCGGGCGCTGGTGCTGGCCGGGGTGCCGGACGACGAGGTGCTGCCCGCGCTGGAGCAGGTGCTGATGAGCGAGCGCCGCCTCCAGGAGATCTTCGCGACGGTGGCCACCACCCGGCTCGACCTGGCGTCGGCGCGGGCCACCGTACGCCTCGCCGGTCACCCGCCGCCGCTGCTGCTCAGCGGCGGCACTGTTGCTCCGGTGCCGGCCAGGGGCGGGCTGCTGCTGGGCGTACGGCCGCGCCGCCCGATCGCCTTCGACCTGGAGTTCGACACCGACGACTGGTCTCTGCTGATGTACACCGACGGCCTCATCGAGGGCCGGGTGGACGGCGGTGACGAACGGCTCGACGTGCCCGGTCTGACCGATCTGCTCGCCGACCCGGCCAACCGGGCGGTGCCGCTGTCCGAGCTGCCCGCCTGGCTGGTGGGGCGCGCCGAGCAGATAAACGGTGGCCCGCTGGCCGACGACGTGGCGATGTTGCTGGTCACGCGGGGCAGCGGCCGGTGAGCGCGAAGGGCGACGGGGAGGAACCGGTGAAGGCGTACCAGCAGGGGTGGACCCTGCGGCGGCGGGTGGCCGCGCTGCTCGGCGTGGTGGTCGTGCTGCTGCTCGGGTTGGCCGGCGCGGAGGCGGCGGTCGCCGCGCAGAACCGCCAGAACATCGACGCGGTGCTGCTCAAGACCGGTCCGCTGCGGGTGCAGGCGCAGGAGCTGATGAGCGCGCTGCTCGACCAGGAGACCTCGGTGCGCGGGTACGCGGTGAACGGCGACCGCACCGACCTGGAGCCGTACCAGGAGGGCGTGAAGCGCGAGCAGAGCCTGGCCGCCTCGATCCGCGATCTCTCCGCCGACTACCCGGACGTGCGCCGGTCGCTGGACGTGGTGGAGCAGAAGACCGCGCAGTGGCGGAGCCAGGTGGCCGAGCCGGTGATCAGCACGGTCGAGCGGGACGGCGCGGCGGCGGGCCAGGCGCTGATCACCGACGCGACGCGGCAGCAGTTCGACGGCATCCGTTCGTCGGTGAACACGCTCCAGGACGAGATCCTCACCGTCCGGCAGGAGACCGCCGACCGCGTCAACGCGACGAGCAACACGCTTGTCGTGCTGCTGATCATCGCCGCGCTGGTGGTCACGACGGCCGGCGTGGTCATGCTGCTCTCGCTGGACCGGATCCTGATCCGCCCGCTGGCCGCCCTGGTCGGCCAGGTGCGTGAGGTGGCCGACGGCGACTACCGGCACCGCATCGAGGGGTCCGGGCCGCCGGAGTTCCGCCGCCTCGCCGAGGACATCGACCAGATGCGGATGAAGATCGCCCGCGAGCTGGACGAGGTACGCGAGGCGCGGGAGCGCATCGAGTGGGTCAACAGCCAGTTGCAGAAGCAGGCCGAGGAGCTGACCCGCTCCAACCGTGACCTGGAGCAGTTCGCCTACGTCGCGTCGCACGACCTGCAGGAGCCGCTGCGCAAGGTGGCCAGCTTCTGCCAGCTCCTTCAGCGGCGGTACGCCGGGCAGCTCGACGAGCGCGCCGACCAGTACATCGCGTTCGCGGTGGACGGCGCGCAGCGCATGCAGCGGCTGATCAACGACCTGCTGGCGTTCTCCCGGATCGGCCGGCTGACCACCGGTTTCACCGAGGTCGACCTGAACAAGGTGATGGGCGACGTGGCGGGGCAGACCGAGGCGGCCGTGCAGTACGCCGACGCGGAGCTGACCTGGGGCGAGATGCCGACCATCCGCGGCGAGGAGCCGCTGTTGACCAACCTGCTGGTCAACCTGGTCAGCAACTCGGTGAAGTTCCGCCGCCCGGATGTGCCGCCGAAGGTGCACGTGTCGGCGCGGCTGGTCGACGGCGAGTGGGAGATCAGCTGCCGGGACAACGGCATCGGGATCGAGCCGGAGTTCGCCGACAAGATCTTCGTGATCTTCCAGCGGCTGCACTCGAAGGACGCGTACCCGGGCACCGGCATCGGGCTGGCGATCGTCAAGAAGATCGTGGAGTATCACGGCGGCCGGGTCTGGGTGGACACCGACGCCGACGAGGGCACCACGATCCGGTTCACGCTGCCCGCGCTGGAGGCCGACATCGAGGCCGCCAAGGCGGCGGAGGCGGCGGAGGTGGCCGAGGCCGGGGAGCAGGCCGAGGCCGCCGAGGGTGACCCGGCGGCCGTCGGGCGTCAGCCGGACGGCGAAGCACGCGAAGAGCCGCCCGCGGAGGCGGACGGACACGGTACAAACGGTGGCATGAAGGAGACGGTGGGATGACCGCGCCCGCGGACGGCAAGAGCCCGATCGAGGTCCTGCTCGTCGAGGACGATCCGGGCGACGTGCTGATGACCCAGGAGGCGTTCGAGGAGCACAAGCTCCGCAACCGCCTCACCGTCGTCTCCGACGGCGCCGAGGCGCTCGCGTACCTGCGCCGTGAGGGCCAGTACGCGGACGCGGTGACGCCCGACCTGATCCTGCTCGACCTGAACCTGCCCCGGCGCGACGGCCGGGAGGTGCTGGAGGAGATCAAGAAGGACGGGGAACTGCGCCGCATCCCGGTCGTGGTGCTCACCACCTCGCAGGCCGACGAGGACATCCTGCGCAGCTACCAGCTGCACGCCAACGCCTACGTGACCAAGCCGGTGGACTTCGAACGCTTCATCTCGGTGGTCCGCCAGATCGACGAGTTCTTCGTCAGCGTGGTCAAGCTGCCTCCGCGTGGCTGACCCGCTGCTGGACGACGTCGGCGCGCTGCTGCGGGAGGCGGCGGCCAAGGTCGTCGTGCCGTTGTTCCGCCGGCTCGACGAGGCAGACATCTCCGAGAAGGCGCCCGGCGAGGTGGTGACTGTCGCCGACCGGGAGGCCGAGGCGCTGATCTCCGAGGGTCTGCGTCAGTTGCTGCCCGGTTCGGTGGTGGTCGGCGAGGAGGCCGTCGCCGAGGACCCGGACCTGCTGCGGCACCTGCGCGGCAGCGGTGACGTATGGCTCGTCGACCCGGTCGACGGCACCTCCAACTTCGCCGCCGGGCGGCGGCCGTTCGCGCTGATGGCGGCGCTGCTCACGGACGGCGTACCGGTGGCTTCCTGGGTGTACGACCCGCTGGACGGCACGATGGCGGCGGGCCGGCTCGGCGCGGGCACCCGGCTGGACGGAGCGACGCTGCGGACGCCGCCGGCGGAGCCGCGGGTGGGCGCGCTGCGGGGCACCGCGGCGACGAAGTTCCTGCCGCCGGACTTCCGCCGCCAGGTGGAGGAGGGCGGGCGCCGCATCGGTGAGTTGCTGCCCGGCCAGCACTGCGCCGGCCGGGAGTACCTGGACATCCTCACCGGCGCGCAGCAGTTCGTGTTGTTCTGGCGCACCCTGCCGTGGGATCACACGCCGGGCACCCTGCTGGTGCGCGAGGCCGGCGGTGTGGCCCGCCGCTTCGACGGCGCCGACTACCACCCGGCCGACGACGGCACGGGACTGCTCGTGGCGGCCAGCCCGGAGATCTGGGACGAGGTGAGCGCCGCCCTGCTGGGTGGTTGAGCGGCGCTGCGCGACGGCCACGGCACGCTGCGTCGACGCCAGCCGCCGTACGCCGTCTCCGGCCTGGCGTGTCGCGCGTGTTCCGGTATCGTGACCGGCGGTCTCCGCCAGCAGGCCGCCGACCGGCGCCGGCGGAGACGCCGCTCGGTGTACGGGGGCCGGCGGTCGACGGAAGGACCAACACGTGCCCAGGACCAGCTCTACCGGCCGGCGCGCCCGGCGGTCGCTGCTCGCCGCGCTCGCCGCGCTGGCCGTGCTTCTCGGCTCCGGCGTGGCCGCCGGGCCGGCCGCCGCCGTACCCAGCCCGAACGCCCCGAACGAGGGCGGCAGCAAGCAGCTGCGGGCGGCGCTGGAGGCGGCGGCGAAGGGCCACATCGAGGCCCAGAACAAGCTGGAGAACTCCAAGCGCCGGCAGAAGGCGCTCGACGCCCAGCTCAAGGACATCGAGGTACGCCTCGTCGGGCTCAGCGCGCAGGCCGGTGAGGTGGCCGCGCAGTCGTACCGGATGGGCCGGCTGACCGCGACGTCGATGCTGCTGGCCAGCGCCGACCCGAACGACTTCCTCAAGCGCGCCGCCGAGCTGGACGTGATGGCCCAGCGGGACAGCAAACGGCTGCGGGAGCTGGCCGACGCGAAGGCGCAGGCGGCCGAGGCGAAGCTCGCCATCGACGCCGAGGTGCGCGAGCAGGCCAAGCAGGTCGCGGTGCAGGCCCGCAAGAAGAAGGACGCCGAGGTGGCGCTGGCGAAGGTCAGCTCCGGCGCCGGGTCCGGGTTCAACGGCACCTCCTCGTCGGCGAAGCCCGCGCCGCGCAACTCGGACGGTTCGTGGCCGTCGGAGTCGTGCTCGGTGGACGACCCGACGCCCGCGTCCGGCTGCATCACGCCGCGCACGCTGCACATGCTCCAGCAGGCCAAGGCGGCCGGTTACAAGCGCTACGCCTCGTGTCACCGCAGCGGTGGCGGCGGCGAGCACCCCAAGGGCCGGGCCTGCGACTTCTCCGCCGCCAGCGGCGGGTTCGAGGACAAGACGGCCACCGGTGGCGACAAGGCGTACGGCGACAGCCTCGCCGCCTGGGCGAAGAACAACGCGAACCGCCTCGGCATCATGTACGTCATCTGGTATCGGCAGATCTGGATGCCGAACACCGGCTGGCGCGCGTACAGCGGTGGCGGCAGCCCGGCTGCGGACCACACAAACCATGTTCACATCTCGATGTATTGACGCGGCCCGCCGGCGGCGCTGCGTACCATCGCCACGGTGAGCAGCACATCGTCCGACGTCATGGCGGAACCGGCGGCCGACGCCCCGGTCCCGCCGCGGGCCCTCCCGAACGGGCTCGCCGCGTTCCTCGTCTTCTTCTCCAGCGGCGCGGTGCTGGTGCTGGAGACCGTCTCGTTGCGCCTGGTCGGCCCGTACGTCGGGGTGACGCTCCAGGTGACCAGCTCGGTCATCGGCATGGCGCTGGCCGCGATCGCCTACGGGGCGTGGTTCGGCGGGTGGCTCGCCGACCGGCGTGACCCGCGTACCCTGCTCGCCCCGGCGCTGGTGCTGGCCGGCATCGCCACCGCCGTCACGCTGCCGATCGTCAGGTACGCCGGTGAGGTGCTGCGCGGCGGCGCGGCGAGCGCGGTGCTCCTGCTGACCGCGCTGACCGTGGTGCTGCCGGCGGCGCTGCTGGCCGGGATCACCCCGCTCGTGGTGAAGCTTCAGCTCGCCGACCTGCGCCGCACCGGCCAGGTGGTGGGCAAGCTGTCCAGCATCGGCACGCTCGGCGGCATCACCGCCACGCTGGGCACCGGCTTCGTGCTGGTGGCCGCGCTGTCCAGCTCCGTCATCGTGCTGGGACTCGCCGCCGCGCTCGGGGTGACCGGGCTGGGGCTCGGCGTGTGGCTGCGACGGC
>NZ_JAGPXV010000008.1:0-27890 GCF_018070405.1 Micromonospora sp. D75 | reverse complement strand
CCGCGATCGGTGGCGGGCTGGGCCGCGACCTGCTCACCGGCGAGATCCCGGTGGTGCTGCGCCGGGAGATCTACGCCCTCGCCGCGCTCGCCGGCGCGGTCACCGTGGCGCTGCTGTCGGCGTCCGGACAGGCGACCGCCGTGCCGCTCACCGCCGCCGCCCTGCTCGTGTTCGGGCTGCGCCTGATCGCGCTGCGCCGGCGCTGGTCCGCGCCGGTGGCGACGCTGCGGCCGCCGCGCACCGGCACCCGGGGACCACTGCCCTGACCCGCTTCCCACCGGGGTGGGCGGATGTGACAGGCGTGGCGTCGAGTGGGGCGTACGGCCCGCGCTGGTTATGCTGAGTCCGCCTTCGCGGCACCGGATGCGCGAGGGCGTTTTCATGGGCGGCGGCTCCCGTGGCCCCGGTCGGGCCCGCCGCCGTCCGCGGCGGAGAGGAGCTACGCGTGCCACCGCGGATGCCGGCGCTCGACACGTTCCCGCCCCTGCGCGCCTGGCAACGCAAGGCGCTCGTGGAATACCTGCGCCGCCGGACCGAGGACTTCACAGCGGTCGCCACGCCCGGCGCCGGTAAGACCACGTTCGCGCTGCGCATCGCCGCCGAGCTGCTCGCCGACGGCACCGTCGAGGCGGTCACCGTGGTCGCGCCGACCGAGCACCTGAAGACCCAGTGGGCGCAGGCCGCCGCCCGGGTCGGCATCCAGCTCGACGCCGCGTTCCGCAACGCCGACCTGCACTCCGCCGCCGACCTCCACGGCGCGGTGGTCACGTACGCGCAGGTGGGCATGGCGCCGCAGGTGCACCGGCGGCGCACCATGACCCGACGCACGCTGGTCATCCTCGACGAGATCCACCACGCCGGCGACTCGCGTACCTGGGGCGACGGCGTCAAGGCGGCCTTCGAGCCCGCGGTACGCCGGCTGATGCTCACCGGCACGCCGTTTCGCTCCGACGACAATCCGATCCCGTTCGTCAGCTACGAGCGCGGCGGCGACGGGCTGCTGCGCTCCCGCGCCGACTCGGTCTACGGCTACTCCGACGCGCTGCGCGAGGGCGTGGTCCGGCCGGTGCTGTTCCTGGCGTACTCGGGGGAGACCCGGTGGCGCACCAACGCCGGTGAGGAACTGGCGGCCCGCCTCGGCGAGCCGATGACGCAGGACCTGATCGCCCAGGCGTGGCGTACCGCGCTGGACCCGGCCGGCGACTGGATGCCGCAGGTGCTGCGCGCCGCCGACGCCCGGCTCAGCGTGCTGCGCGACAACGGCATGCCCGACGCGGGCGGCCTGGTCATCGCCAGCGACCAGCAGGTGGCCCGCGCGTACGCGAAGCTGCTGGAGCAGGTGACCGGTGAGAAGGCCGCCGTGGTGCTCTCCGACGACCAGGGCGCGTCCGCGCGGATCGCGACGTTCGCCGCCTCGCAGCAACGGTGGCTGGTCGCGGTGCGGATGGTGTCCGAGGGCGTGGACATCCCCCGGCTCGCGGTCGGCGTGTACGCGACGAGTGCCAGCACCCCGCTGTACTTCGCGCAGGCGATCGGCCGGTTCGTCCGGGCCCGCCGTCCCGGCGAGACCGCGTCGGTGTTCCTGCCCAGCGTGCCGCACCTGCTGGGGCTGGCGAGCGAGATGGAGGCCGAGCGGGACCACGTGCTCGGCAAGCCGAAGGACCGCGAGGGCTTCGACGACGACCTGCTGGAGCGCGCCCAGCGCGACGACGGCGCCAGCGGCGAGCTGGAGAAGCGCTTCGCCGCGCTCTCCGCGACCGCCGAGCTGGACCAGGTCATCTTCGACGGCGCGTCGTTCGGCACCGCCGCCCAGGCCGGTACGCCGGAGGAGGAGGAATATCTCGGCCTGCCCGGTCTGCTCACCGCCGACCAGGTCTCGCTGCTGCTGACCAAGCGGCAGGCCGAGCAGCTCGCCGCGCAGAAGCGCCGGGCCGCCCAGCGGACCGCTGAGCCGGCCGCTGCGGCCCCGGCGGCGGCGCCCCCACCGATGAGTGCCGCCCAGCGCCGGGTGGCGCTACGGCGGCAGCTGAACGCTCTGGTGGCCGCCCGGCACCACCACACCGGCCAGCCGCACGGCAAGATCCACGCCGAGCTGCGCCGGATCTGCGGCGGCCCACCCAGCGCGCAGGCGACGATCGAGCAGCTCGAAGAGCGCATCGCCACCGTGCAGACCCTGTAAGGAAGGGCCCCCTGTTAACGCCTCCGGTAGAGCAGGGGCCCCTTCTTAACACCGGGCGGCGCAGGCGGCACCGGCACGAAAAACCGGCCGGAGGCGACCCGTGTGGGTGCCTCCGGCCGGTTATGTCGTGATGTGGATTTCCTGTCGGACCTCAGTTCGCCATGAGATCGGCGCCACGCCAGCTGAACTCCGGGTCCGACGCGTAGCGCACGGTGATCTTCACGAGATCCTCCGCGTACTTGTTCGCGTGGTGCCCACAGAACACCAGCTCACTCCCACCCGCCAGAGTGATCCGGAGCTTGCCGGCAGCATTGCAGCGGTCGCACCGTTCATCGGCGGCCGGGGGGCTCACCGTCTCGGGCGGCGGCGTGAGGGTCGGGGTCATCGCCTTCCTCCTCTGGTCGTCACCGATGAACACTCTCTTCGGTTGCTCACCTATCGTGCAACACCCATCTCGGGCCCTGCCTTCCCTGTGTGCCCGCGGGGGACCGAGGTCACACATGGCGTGGGGGACAGTGTGCCGTGCACCAAGGGTGCCACGTCAACGATCACAAACAGGCAACCGATCGAGCACTGATGAGTGTTCTACGGCTGGTGATCAAACCGGCACGAATTGTTGACGTACGCGGTCAGTCCAGGTAGTCGCGGAGCACCTGGGAACGCGAGGGGTGCCGCAACTTGGACATGGTCTTCGATTCGATCTGCCGGATGCGTTCCCGGGTCACGCCGTACACCTGGCCGATCTCGTCCAGGGTGCGCGGCTGACCGTCGGTGAGGCCGAAGCGCAGGCGCACCACGCCCGCCTCACGCTCGGACAGCGTCTGGAGGACCTGCTGGAGCTGGTCCTGCAGCAGCGAGAACGACACCGCGTCGACGGCGACGACCGCCTCGGAGTCCTCGATGAAGTCGCCGAGCTGGCTGTCACCCTCGTCACCGATGGTCTGGTCGAGCGAGATGGGCTCCCGGGCGTACTGCTGGATCTCCAGCACCTTCTCCGGTGTGATGTCCATCTCCTTGGCCAGCTCCTCCGGGGTGGGCTCGCGGCCCAGGTCCTGGAGCAGCTCGCGCTGGATCCGGCCGAGCTTGTTGATCACCTCGACCATGTGCACCGGGATGCGGATGGTGCGGGCCTGGTCGGCCATGGCGCGGGTGATGGCCTGGCGGATCCACCAGGTGGCGTAGGTGGAGAACTTGTAGCCCTTGGTGTAGTCGAACTTCTCGACGGCGCGGATGAGGCCGAGGTTGCCTTCCTGGATGAGGTCGAGGAAGGCCATGCCGCGACCGGTGTAGCGCTTGGCCAGCGAGACCACCAGGCGGAGGTTGGCCTCCAGCAGGTGGTTCTTGGCGCGCTCGCCGTCCCGGGAGATCCACATCAGGTCGCGCTGCAGGTCGCGGACCAGCTTCTCCTCGCCCTCGTCGGCGGCGCGCAGCCGCTCGGCGGCGTAGAGGCCGGCCTCGATCCGCTTGGCCAGCTCGACCTCCTGCTCGGCGTTGAGCAGCGGAACCTTGCCGATCTGCTTGAGGTACGCCCGCACGGAGTCGGCGGAGGCGGTCAGCTCGGCGTCCCGGCGCGCCTGCTTGAGCGCCTCGGACTCCTCGTCGTCCCACTCGAAGTCGTTGTCGGTGGCGGAGCTGGCCGCGTCGGCCTCGGCGGCCTGGGTCAGCTCGGCCGGCTCCTCGACCACCACGTCCTCGATCTCGGCGGCCAGCTCCTCCGGGTCGATCTCGCCGTCGGGGCCCTCCGCCTTGCCGCCGGCCTTCCCCGGCTTCGCCGCGGCGGTCTTGGCGGCCACCGTGGCCTTGGTGGCGCGGGTCGCCTTGGTGGCCTTCGCCGGGGCGGCGGCCTTGGCGACGTCGGCCGTGGTGGCCTTGCGCGCGGTCGCCTTCCGGGGGGCCGGGGCGGCGGGCGCCTCCTCGGCGGCCGGCGCCTGCTTCGGGGCGGGCGCGGCGGCCTTCTTCGTGGTCTTGGCGGTGGTCGCGCGGGAGGCCGGGGTGGCGGACCGGGCGGCGGCGACGCGGCGGCGGGTGCTCGCCGAGCCGTCCACCACCACCGTCACGCCCGCCTCGGAGAGCGCGCGGAGGATCTTCTTGGCCTGGGCCGGGGTCACCTCAGCGGACTCGACGGTGCGCGCGAGCTGGGCCGACGTGAGCTGACCGCCGGCGCTCTGCGCGTGGGCGATCAGGGTGTCGGTGAGCGAGCGAACGTCGGCGCCGGTCTGGCGGGGATCTGTCACGAAGACCTTCCGGAGGCGAAAAGAGCGAGCACGGCCGGGTCGTCCGGCGCAGCATGGGACGGCCGTGCCGGGCGAGTCGTTGAGGACCCCCGTGTCCCGGGCCGTCCGGTCGCTGGCGGTCCGTGGCGCGTGGGCAGGGTGAATTGTAACGCCGTCTGCCGCGATCATCCCGCGCCGCACGGCGGACCGGCGGTCCGGGACCGCCGAATCGGCGCAGATGTGGACTTTGTAAGGATGATACCCGCGCACGGGTGGGCCGGTCCCGATCGTGCGGGAAGGGGACAAACATGATCACCGCGACGCCTACGGCGCGGGAGTTGCTCACGATCGCGGTCGAGGTGGCCCGGGAGGCCGCCGCCACCGCGTACCGGATGCGGGTCGAGGGTGTCTCGGTGGCCGCGACGAAGAGCACGGTGACCGACGTGGTCACCGCCGCCGACCGGGCGGTGGAGCGGCAGGTGCTGGCCGCGCTGCGGCAGCGGCGGCCGGGCGACGCGGTGCTGGGCGAGGAGTACGGCGCGGGGGAGACCGGCCCCGCCGGTGCCGACGGGGTGCGCTGGATCCTCGACCCGATCGACGGCACCGTCAACTACCTGTACGGGCTGCCCTACTGCGCGGTCTCGCTGGCCGCTGAGGTGGCCGGCGAGGTGGTCGCCGGGGTGGTCCGCAACGTCGTCACCGGCGAGGAGTGGACCGCGACGCTCGGCGGCGGCGCCTGGCGCGACGGGCAGCGGCTGAGCGGCTCGACCGCGACCGATCTCGGCCAGGCGCTCGTGGCCACCGGCTTCGGCTACGACGCCGGCCGCCGGGCCCACCAGGCGCGGGTGGTGACGGAGCTGATCCCGCACATCCGGGACATCCGCCGGATGGGCGCCGCCGCGCTCGACCTCTGCCTGGCCGCCGAGGGGCGGGTGGATGCGTACTACGAGAAGGGCCTGGCCGACTGGGACCTGGCCGCCGGCGGGCTGGTCGCCCGGGAGGCCGGGCTGCTGGTGACCGGCCTGTCCGGCCGCCCGGCCGGACCGGACCTGGTGCTCGCCGCGCCGCCGGCGCTGCACGGGCCGCTGCACGCCCGGCTGGTCGACCTGGACGCCTCCGGCGGGCCGTGACCTGCCCCGCACACGCGACAGGGCGGCCCTCCCGGAGGAGGACCGCCCTGCGTCGTCGGGCCGCCGGCCGCCTACTTCTCGACCGGCTTCGGGCAGGTCTCCGGCGGCGCCTGCGGGGCGCCCAGGTCGCCGAGCGACTGGTTGACCTCGGTGGTGGTGGCGAGCTGCTGGAACTGGTTGCCCAGGACCACGTCGACCACGTCGTCCTTGCGGTTCGCGTCGAACTTCTGGCTCGCCTCGTTCAGGAAGTACGCGCGCAGCAGGTGCGCCGACCCCACGGCGTTGGGACCGAACCGCAACTCGGCCACGCCGTCGAACGCCTTCTTCTCGTTGCCGACCTTCTTGACCTGGAACTTGCGGTTGCGGAAGTCGTCCGCGACGCTGCCGGCCCGGCCGGCCTCGTCGGTGGCGTTGTAGACGTTGATCTTGACGTCCTTCTGCTCCCGCAGCCGCAGGTCGACCAGCGGCCAGCCGTCCGGGCAGGCGGCCGCCGTACCGGCTGTGCCCTGACTGTCCTTCAACACGGCGACGACCACGACGACCAGGGCGACGACCGCCAGCAGTCCGACGACAACGAGTGCCCGCACTCGCGCAAAACTCATCCTGGGCGCTCCCCGGACAGTGATTGGGTGGTGGCGGGCGACGCGGTCGGGCCGCGACCGGTCGGCCGTCCAGTACGCCGCTGAGGTTAACCGTTGTCCGGCTCAGGCGTGGAAACAGTCCGACATACCGGCGCGCCACGCGGTGAACCGGTAGGACTACCCCTATCTTCGTGTCGCCTGAGTCACATTGGGAACAACTTCGGGCGCCGAGGCGTACATCTCCCCCGCGAGGGCGGTATACATGCCTCGCCCACAGGGGGGGTAAGGTTCCGCGCTCACCGGGGGCATTTCGCACCGGCGAGCCCGGCCCACCGCTCGTCGGGTCGGGTGCCCGACAGAGATGGTGGCCGGTCAGGGGAACCGAAACGGCGTCGTCCGGCGTTACAACCGGCAGCGACAATATCGATATTGGAGAGTGAAACCGATGGCCACCGACTACGACGCCCCGCGTCGCGACGAGGTCGACCTCGGCGAGGACAGCCTCGAAGAGCTCAAGGCCCGGCGGGTCGACTCACAGTCGGGCGCCGTGGACGTCGACGAGGCCGAGGTGGCCGAGAGCTTCGAGCTGCCCGGCGCCGACCTGGCCGACGAGGAGCTCACGGTCAAGGTCCTTCCGATGCAGCAGGACGAGTTCCGGTGCGCCCGCTGCTTCCTGGTCCACCACCGCAGCCAGCTGGCGGTCGAGCGCAACGGCGACCTGATCTGCCGCGAGTGCGTCTGATCCCGACCGGGGACACCGGCGGCGGCCTCCTCGACGGGGCCGCCGCTGTTCGAGCCGCCGCCGTGCGCCGGTGGCCGGTTGCTGCTTGACTCGTTACGGGCGGCTGCCACGCCGCGCGGAGCAAGGAGGGCGGACGGGTGAGCGAGCGCAGCGAGGGGACCGGCGCCGACCGGACCCCGGCTCCAGCGGCGAGACCGGCACCGACCGGGCCGGATGCGACACCGACCGGCTCCGCCGTGCCCGCACCTGGCGGCTCCACCGTGCCGCCGGCCTCCACCGAACTCGCCGCGACGGCGGCCACTACCGGCTCCGGTTCGACGTCCGGTGAGCCGGGCGCGGACGCCGGGGAACTCGGCGCGACGGTCGCCGCCCTGACCGCCGACGACATCGCCCCGGCCCGCCGGCGGCAACTGCTGACCCGGCTGGTCGGGCAGGCCCGCGCCCGGGGGATCACCGACCTGTTCAAGCCGAGGGCGGCGGTGCGCTGGATGACCGACACGGTCGCCGAGATCGCCCCGCACGTGCCGATCCGCGACCTCGCCACGCTGCGGCGGCACTTCCCCGGCCTGGACGACGACGCGCTCGCCGACCGGCTGGTCCGCAACGCGTCCCGGGCCACCGCCGGGGTCGGCGCGGCCGGCGGCGGAGTGGCAGCCGTCGAGTGGGCGGTGACGCCCACGCTGCTCTCCGCCCCCGTCCTGCTGGCCGCCGAGACGGTCGCGGTGGTGGCGATCGAGCTGAAACTCATCGGCGAGCTGCACGAGGTCCACCGGGTGCCGCTGCCGGCCGGCGGCGCCGGCCGCGCGGTGTCGCTGGTGCAGTCCTGGGCCACCCAGCGCGGGGTCAACCCGATGATGCCGGGCGTCGGAGTGAGCGCGGTGCTCGGCACCGCCGCCCGCCGCGAGCTGCGGGACAGTCTGATGCGCCGATTCGGGCGCAACCTCACCACGCTCGGGCCGTTCCTGACCGGCGCCGCCGTGGCCGGCTACCTCAACCGCCGGGCCACCCGCGCGCTCGGCGAGCAATTGCGCAAGGACCTGCGGCGGACCGCCCGGGCACTGCCGGACAAGCCGTCCTGACCGGCGGCGGACCGGCCGCTCGCGGGCGGCGCCGGGTCAGGCCGCCTCGGGGCGGCGTCGGATCAGGCCGCGTCGCGGGCGGCCAGGACGGCGGCCGCCAGCTGGACCGGGTGCCGGGTGCTGACCACCCAGAACGGGGTCGGGTCCTCCGGGTCGTCCAGCACCACCTGCACGGCGCCGTCGATCCACGGACGCTGCACCACGAAGGCCAGCGGGTCGGAGCCGACGCCGAGCACCTCGCGCCGGCCGGCCGCGTCCAGCGGCACCACGTCCGCGACGTACCGCACCGGGAGGTGGGCGTCGTCCACCCGCAGCTCGCCGTCGCGCACCTCGACCCGGATCCGGCCCAGCCACCACAGGGCGGCCACCGCGGCGGGGATCAGCAGCACGAACGGCAGCCAGGCGCGGACGCCGGTCGCGCCCATCCACAGTTCGACCGCGAGCAGCGCGGCCGCGGCCAGCCCGAGCGGCCAGGCCCACCAGGGCAGACCGAGGCGCTCCGCGTACGGCGCGGCGGTGGCCGGCGGCGCGGCCGGAGATGACGACTGACGCACACTGACGAGGGTACGGCGCGTCGCGGGCCCGGCAACCGGCAGGATGACAGGGCACCCCCGCAGGACCGGACGGAAGAGGATGACCGTGACAGACGTCGTACCCGTGCCCGTGCGACTGCTCGACCCGGAGCTGCCGCTGCCGGCGTACGCCCATCCCGGTGACGCCGGCGCGGACCTGGTGGCCGCCGCGGACGTCGAGCTGCCCCCCGGCGGCCGGGCCCTGGTGCCCACCGGCGTGTCGGTGGCGCTGCCCGACGGGTACGTCGGGCTGGTCCACCCCCGATCCGGTCTGGCGGCGAGGCTCGGCGTGACGGTGCTCAACGCGCCCGGTACGGTCGACGCCGGCTACCGGGGTGAGATCCTGGTCAACCTGATCAACCACGATCGGGACACGCCAGCCAAGATCAGCCGGGGCGACCGCATCGCGCAACTGGTGGTCCAGCGGGTCGCCCGGGCCGAGTTCCGGCCGGTGGCCGAGCTGCCCGCGTCCCGGCGTGGCACGGGCGGGCACGGGTCCACCGGCGGGCACGCCGGCCTGGTCCCGGCGCCGTCCGGCGGGCAGAGCGAAGAGGTGGCAGGGTGAGTGCGAACAGCGGAGGGTGGGCGCAGTGATCTTCTCCCGGAAGCGGGCCGACGAGGCGCGTGACAATGGGGTCCTCGACGCCGAGGAGACCCCGTCGGCGCCGGACCGCGGGCCGTACGACGTCAGCGAGGCCCCCGACGCGCCCCGGCTCGACCTGGGCAGCCTCCAGATCCCGGCGGTGCCGGACGTGGAGGTGCGCGTCCAGGCCGACCCGCAGGGCGTGATCCAGCAGGTGGTGCTGGTGCACGGGCAGAGCGCGCTGCAGCTCGGCGTCTTCGCCGCGCCCCGCTCCGAGGGCATCTGGGACGAGGTGCGCGAGGAGATCCGCCAGTCGCTCGTCGCCGACGGCGCCACCGTCGAGGAGGTCGACGGGGAGCGCGGTCCCGAGCTGCGCGCCCGGGTGCGTACCCCGGACGGCCCGACCGACCTGCGCTTCGTCGGCATCGACGGCCCGCGCTGGATGGTGCGCGGCGTCTTCCAGGGCCTCGCGGCCACCGAGGCGGCCACCGCCGGGCCGCTGACGGCCTGCCTGGACGGCCTGGTGGTCGACCGCGGGCAGGAGGCCAAGCCGGTGCGCGAGCCGCTGCCGCTGCGGCTGCCCCGCGAGGTCGCCGAGCAGCAGGCCGCCGCCGAGCAGCAGGAGGTCTGATCCACACGTGCCCGGGCCCGGCGTCGAACGGCGCCGGGCCCGCGGCGTGCCGGCGTCCCGGGCGGCGGTACGCGTACCACGGCGCTCCCGCCGGCGGGCCGTGTCGGCGTACGCTGGCGGGACGGTTCCGCCACCAGCGGGGCCCCGCTGTGGAGAGGGTGACGCGGAGGTCATGACGACCGACGAGAGCCGGGGGTCGCTGCGGCGGCTCCTGCACCGGCTCACCGCCAGCGAGGCCGAGATCGAGGCGCAGGAGCTGCGCCGGGAGAGCGCCGAGTCCGGCGGCACGCCGGCCCGCCAGTGCAACAGGGGCCAGGTGGTGTCGGTGGCCGGGCGGCTGCGCACCGTCGTCTACACGCCGCGGACGAACCTGCCCACGCTGGAGGCGGACCTCTACGACGGCACCGACGTCGTCACGCTGGTCTGGCTGGGCCGTCGGCACATCGCCGGGATCGAGCCGGGCCGGCACCTGACCGCGCGCGGCCGGGTGGCGGTGCGTGACGACCGCAAGGTGATCTACAACCCGTACTACGAGCTGGAGTCGCCGAAGTGACGACCGGACAGCAGCACACCCCGTCGGGTCTCGGCCCGCAGGACGAGGAGCGGCTGCCCAGCCTCGCCGAGCAGATGGCCGACCAGCTCGGCGGATGGCGCGGGCTGGTCGAGTCGAGCATCCCGGTGGTGGTCTTCGTGGTCGCCAACGTGATCGGCGAGCTGCGCCCCGCCGTGTACGCCTCGGTAGCGGTGGCGCTGCTGATCGCCGGCCTGCGGCTGGCCCAGCGCAAGCCGGTGCGGCACGCGGTGAACGGCCTGTTCGGCGTCGGCATCGGCGCGCTGCTGGCCCTGCGTACCGGCGACGAGCGCGACTTCTACCTGCCCGGCATCCTCTACGGCATCGGCTACGGCCTGGCGCTGCTGCTCTCGGCCGCGATCCGGCAGCCGCTGGTCGGCTGGATCTGGTCGGTGCTGGTCGCCAAGGGCCGCTCCGAGTGGCGCGACGACCCCAGGCTGGTCCGCACCTTCACCCAGCTCACCGTGCTGTGGGGCGTGGTGTGGCTGGCCAAAGTCGGCGTACAGGCCGGGCTCTACCTGGCCCACCAGGACACCGCGCTTGGCGTGGCCCGGCTCGCGCTGGGCTACCCGCCGTACGCGCTGCTGTTGCTGATCACCGTCTGGGTGGTCCGCCGGGTCACCCGGGAGGGCGCGCCCACCCCGCTGCCGGGCGCCTGAGGCCGCTTCAGGAACGGTGGCGGTCCGCGCTGGCCGGGCCGAGGATCACCGCGCGTACGTCGTCCTCCACCGCGGCGGTGCAGACGAACACCAGCTCGTCGCCGGCCTCGATCGGGTCGTCCGGGGTGGGCACCAGCACCCGCTTGCCGCGCACGATCGCCACCAGCGCCGCGTCCCGGGGGATCGGCACCGCGTGGATCGCCTGCCCCACGTAGGGCGCGGTCGGCGGCAGGGTGATCTCGACCAGGTTCGCCTCGCCCTGCCGGAACGTCATCAGCCGGACCAGGTCGCCGACGGTGACCGCCTCCTCGACCAGCGCCGCCATCACGCGCGGCTTGCTGACCGCGACGTCGACGCCCCACTGCTCGGTGAACAGCCACTCGTTCTCCGCCCGGTTGACCCGGGCCACCACGCGGGGCACCGCGAACTCGGTCTTGGCCAGCAGCGACACCACGAGGTTGACCTTGTCGTCGCCGGTGGCCGCGACGACCACGTCGCACCCGGCCACGTCGGCCTCCTCCAGGCTGGCCAGCTCGCACGCGTCGGCGAGCACCCAGTCGGCGGCGGGCACCCGGTCGGGCCGCAGCATCTTCGGCTGCCGCTCGATCAGCATCACCTGGTGGCCGTTGTCGATCAGCTCCTGGGCGATCGAGCGGCCCACGTTGCCGGCGCCGGCGATGGCGATCCGCATGGCTCAGTGCCCCCCTTCCGGCGGCGCCGCCGCCACCGACGTGACCGGGCCGTTGATGTCGTCGGTCACCAGCATGAAGACCTGGTCGCCCTCCTGCACCACGGTGGAGGCGGTGGGCAGGGTGCCGATGCCGAACCGGTTCAGGTAGGCCACCCGGGCGCCGGCGGCCTGCTCCAGCTGCCGCAGCGGCCGGCCGATCCAGTCCTTGTGCACCGGCACCTCCATGATCGACACGGTGCTGGTCGGGTCGCGGAAGATCTCCACGTTGCCCTCGGGGACCAGGTGGCGCAGCATCCGGTCGGCCGTCCACCGGACGGTCGCCACGGTGGGGATGCCCAGCCGCTCGTAGACCTGCGCCCGGCGCTGGTCGTAGATGCGGGCCGCGACCCGGGACACGCCGAACGTCTCCCGCGCCAGCCGGGCCGAGATGATGTTGGAGTTGTCACCGCTGGAGACCGCCGCGAACGCGTCGGCCCGCTCGATGCCGGCCTGGCGCAGCACCTCACCGTCGAAGCCCGCGCCGGTCACCGTGATGCCGGCGAAGTCCGGCCCGAGACGGCGGAACGCGTCCGCGTCCTGGTCGATCACCGCCACCGAGTGGCCGCGCGACTCCAGGCTGTGGGCCAGGGTCGACCCGACCCGGCCGCAGCCCATGATCACCACATGCACGGTGTCCGCTCCTCCCACGGCGCCGCCCGCCGACCCGTCGCCTGCGAGCCTGCCACGTCCCCCTGCCGGACGGGGGACCGAACCGTACCGCGCGGACGCGCAGGCCGGAGATCGACCACCCCCGCGCCCCGGATCCGGTGGTCGTACGCTTGGCGGTTGTGGCCCGACCCACCTCGCTGCTGAAGCGACTCCTCCTCGGTCGACCGTTCCGGTCCGACCGCCTGCAGCACACGCTGCTGCCGAAGCGCATCGCGTTGCCGGTCTTCGCCTCCGACGCGCTCTCCAGCGTGGCGTACGCGCCGGACGAGATCCTCCTGACGCTGTCCATCGCCGGCGCCTCGGCGTTCTTCTTCTCGCCGTGGGTCGCGCTCGCGGTGGTAGTCGTCATGCTCACCGTGGTGGCGAGCTACCGGCAGAACGTGCACGCCTACCCCTCCGGCGGCGGCGACTACGAGGTCGCGACGGTCAACCTCGGTCCCAAGGCCGGCCTGGCGGTGGCGAGCGCGCTGCTCGTCGACTACGTGCTCACCGTCGCCGTCTCGGTCTCCTCCGGCGTGGCGAACCTCGGCTCGGTGGTGCCGTTCGTGGCCACCCACAAGGTGCTCATCGCGGTCAGCGCGGTGGTGCTGCTCACCGCGATCAACCTGCGCGGCCTGCGCGAGTCCGGCACCGCCTTCGCCATCCCCACGTACGGCTTCGTGATCGTCATCGGCGGCATGCTGCTGACCGGGCTGGTCCGCGTCTTCGTGCTCGGCGACGACCTGCGCGCGCCGAGCGCCGGCCTGGAGATCCAGGCCGAGCACAGCGTCACCGGGTTCGCGCTGGTGTTCCTGCTGCTGCGCACGTTCTCGTCGGGCTGCGCGGCGCTCACCGGCGTGGAGGCGATCTCCAACGGCGTACCCGCCTTCAAGGCCCCGAAGTCGAAGAACGCGGCGACCACGCTGCTGCTGCTCGGCGGCATCGCGGTCACCATGCTGGTCGGCATCATCTGGCTGTCCCGGCTCACCGGCCTGCAGTTCGTCGAGGACCCGAGGACGCAGATCGTCTCCGGCCCGGTCGACTACGTGCAGAAGACGGTGACCGTGCAGCTCGGGGAGACCGTGTTCGGCGGCGGCTCGGTGCTGCTCTACGTGGTCGCCGGGATGACCGCGCTGATCCTGTTCCTGGCCGCCAACACCGCCTTCAACGGCTTCCCGGTGCTCGGCTCGATCCTGGCGCAGGACCGCTACCTGCCGCGCCAGCTGCACACCCGAGGCGACCGGCTGGCGTTCTCCAACGGCATCCTCTTCCTGGCCGTCTTCGCGGTGGTGCTGATCATCGGCTTCCAGGCCGAGGTGACCAAGCTCATCCAGCTCTACATCGTCGGGGTGTTCGTCTCGTTCACGCTCTCCCAGGCCGGCATGATCCGGCACTGGAACCGGCACCTTCGCAACGAGCGGGACCCGGAGGCGCGCCGCCGGATGCTGCGCTCCCGGGCGATCAACACGTTCGGCATGGTGATGACCGGCGTGGTGCTGGTCATCGTGCTGGCCACGAAGTTCCTGCTCGGGGCGTGGATCGCGATCGTCGCGATGGCAGTGATGTACGTGGTGATGCTCGGCATCCGCCGGCACTACGACCGGGTCGCGGAGGAGCTGGAGCCGACCGAGCAGCGGGGCGTGCTGCCCGCCCGCAACCACGCCATCGTGCTGGTCAGCAAGCTGCACAAGCCGACGCTGCGGGCGGTCGCGTACGCCCGGGCGACCCGGCCGGACACGCTCACCGCGGTCACCGTGAACGTGGACGAGCAGGACACCCGGGAACTGCAGGCCGACTGGGAGCGCCGCGAGCTGCCGGTGCCGCTCACCGTGATCGACTCCCCGTACCGGGAGATCACCCGGCCGATCCTCAACTTCGTCGCGTCGGTGCGCCGGGAGTCGCCGCGCGACGTGGTCACCGTCTTCATTCCCGAGTACGTGGTGGGGCGCTGGTGGGAGAACCTGCTGCACAACCAGAGCGCGCTGCGGCTCAAGGGGCGGCTGCTGTTCGAGCCGGGCGTGATGGTGACGAGCGTGCCCTGGCAGCTCGCCTCCACCGCCAGCAAGAACCTGGACCGGCTGGACGCCACGCTCAGCCGGGGCCCGGCGCGCGGCCCCCGGGTGGCGCCGCAGAGCACGCTGCCGCCGCCGGTGGCGTCCACCCCGTCCGCGCCGTCCGCGCCCTCCACGCCGTCCGCGCCCTCCGCCGAGCGGGAGGAGCGGCCGTGAGCGCCGACGAGCGTCCCGGTCCGGTGCCGACGGCGGAACGCCCCGGGCTGGAGGAGGCCGAGCGGGTCGAGCTGACAGTCGACGCGGTCGCGCCGGGCGGGCACTGCGTGGCCCGCGTCGGCGGGCAGGTGGTCTTCGTCCGGCACGCGCTGCCCGGCGAGCGGGTGATCGCCGAGGTGACCGAGCTGCACCGGGGCTTCGCCCGCGCCGACGCGGTGGAGATCCTGGACGCCGCACCGGACCGGGTCACCCCGCCGTGCCCGTACGCCCGGCCGGGCCGGTGCGGCGGCTGCGACCTCCAGCACGTCGCCCCGGCCGCCCAGCTCGACTGGAAGCTCGCCGTGGTGCGCGAGCAGCTCACCCGGCTGGGCGGCCTCACCGCGGAGCAGATCGACGCGCTCGGCGTACGCGTCGAGGCGCTGCCCGGCGGGCCGCTGGGCTGGCGTTCCCGGGTCCGGTACGCGGTCGACGCGGCCGGGCGGGCCGGGCTGCTCAAGCACCGCTCGCACGAGGTGGTGCCGATCGAGCGGTGCCTGATCGCGCACCCGGCGATCCAGGAGCTGCCGGTGCTCCCGCCGACCGGCGCCCGCTGGCCCGACGCCGACGCGGTGGAGACCGTCGCCAGCACCGGCGGGGACGTCGCCGTGGTCGCGTACGCCGAGGGGGTTCCGACGGCGGTGAGCGGGCC
This sequence comes from Micromonospora sp. D75, assembly GCF_018070405.1. Taxonomy (NCBI): domain Bacteria; kingdom Bacillati; phylum Actinomycetota; class Actinomycetes; order Micromonosporales; family Micromonosporaceae; genus Micromonospora; species Micromonospora sp. D75. Next base: position 12,656 of record NZ_JAGPXV010000008.1, on the reverse strand, counting down.
GGAGCGGGTCCGGGAGACGGCGGCCGGGCGGTCCTTCACGCTGCCCGCCTCCGGGTTCTGGCAGGTGCACCCGGCGGCGGCGGACGCGCTGACCGGCGCGGTGCTCGACCTGCTCGACCCGCAACCGGGCGAGACGGCCTGGGACCTGTACGGCGGCGCCGGGCTGTTCGCCGCCGCGCTCGCCGAACGGGTCGACGGGGCCCGGGTGACGCTCGTCGAGTCGGCGCCGGACGGGGTGGCCGCGGCCCGGGAGAACCTCGCCGACCTGTGCGGCGTCGAGGTGGTCGCGGCGCGGGTGGAGACCGCGCTGGCCCGGCGCCGGATCACCGGCCCGGTCGACCTGGTGGTGCTCGACCCGCCGCGCTCCGGCGCGGGCGCGCCGGTGGTCCGCGACGTGGTGGCCGCCGGGCCGCGCGCGGTCGCGTACGTGGCGTGCGACCCGGCCGCCTTCGCCCGGGACGTCCGCACGTTCCGCGAGGCGGGGTGGCGGCTGGCCGAGTTGCGCGGGTACGACCTGTTCCCGATGACCCAGCACGTGGAGCTGGTCGGCCTGTTCCTGCCCGCGCACGGCCCCGGCCCTGCGCGTTAAGAAGGGGCCCTTTTACTACCGGATCCGTTAAGAAGGGGCCCTTCCTTGCGCATCGTCGGGCTGATGTCGGGCACGTCCTACGACGGCGTGGACGTGGTGGCCGCCGAGTTCACCGCCGACGGCGACACGCTGCGGCTGCGGCCGCTCGGGCACCGCGAGCTGGCGTACCCGGACGACCTGCGGGCCGAGATCAGCGCGCTGCTGCCCCCGGCGGCCACCACCATCGAGGCGGTCTGCCGGCTGGACAACCGGCTCGGCGAGGTGTTCGCCGAGGCGGCGGCGGCCGGCGTCGAGCTGGCCGGGGGCGCTGCCGACGCGGTCGTGTCGCCCGGGCAGACGGTCTTCCACTGGGTCGAGGCGGGCCGGGTGCGCGGCACGCTCCAGCTCGGCGCGCCGGCCCGGGTGGCCGCCCGGGTGGGCGTACCCGTGCTGCACGACCTGCGCTCGGCGGACGTGGCGGCCGGCGGCCAGGGCGCGCCGCTGGTCCCGGCGTTCGACGCGCTGCTGCTCGACCCGGCTGCCGGCCCACGTGCGGCGTTGAATCTCGGCGGGATCGCGAACCTCACCGTGGTCGCGCCCGGCGCGCCCGTCCTCGGGTACGACGTGGGCCCGGCCAACGCGCTGCTGGACGCCGCCGCCCGGCGCTTCCTGGACCGGCCCTGCGACGTCGACGGAGCGCGGGCCGCGGCCGGGCGGGTGCACGAGGCGCTGCTGGCCCGGCTGCTCGCCGAGCCGTACTACGCCGCGCCGCCGCCCAAGTCGACAGGCAAGGAGCTGTTCCACGGCGGCTACCTGGACGCGGCGCTGGCCGCGCTCGGCGAGCCGGTGGCCGCCGACGACGTGCTGGCCACGCTCACCGAGCTGACCGCCCGCACGGTAGCCGACGCCTGCGACCGGCACCGGGTCACCGAGGTGGTGGCCGCCGGCGGCGGAGTGCGCAATCCCACACTCCGGGCGCGGCTGGCCGCGCTCGGCGAGGGGCGCTGGCGGCTGCGCACCACCGACGAGCTGGGCGTGCCCGCCCAGGCCAAGGAGGCGTACGCGTTCGCGCTGCTCGGCTGGCTGTCCTGGCACGGCCTGCCGGGCGCGGTGCCGTCGGTGACCGGCGCGTCCCGGGCCGCCGTGCTCGGCTCCTGGACGCCGGCCGGCCCGTCCGCCGCCGCGCCGCGCCCACCCGCGCCCCGGCGGCTGGTGGTCGACGCCTGACCTGGGTCGATGCACGGCCGGGCTGCGGACTGTCGCGCGGCCGATAGACTCTCCGGTCATGAGTGTTGAAGAGGGCACGGCCAACCACGGTCGGCTGCTGGGCACCGTCCGCGGCCCGCAGGACGTGAAGCGGATGACCGCCGAGCAGCTGGACATCCTCGCCGCCGAGATCCGTGACTTCCTGATCGCCAAGGTCTCCCGCACCGGCGGCCACGTCGGCCCCAACCTGGGTGTGGTCGAGCTGACCCTGGCGATGCACCGGGTCTTCGACTCCCCCCGCGACCGGCTCCTCTTCGACACCGGCCACCAGGCGTACGTACACAAGATCCTCACCGGCCGGCAGGAGGGCTTCGACAAGCTCCGCCAGCGCGGTGGCCTCTCCGGCTACCCCAGCCAGGCGGAGAGCGAGCACGACCTGATCGAGAACTCGCACGCCTCCACCGCCCTGTCGTACGCCGACGGCCTCGCCAAGGCGTACGCGCTGCGCGGCGAGAAGCGCTCCGTGGTCGCCGTGGTCGGCGACGGCGCGCTCACCGGCGGCATGTGCTGGGAGGCGCTGAACAACATCGCCACCGCCGGCAACCCGCTGGTGATCGTCGTGAACGACAACGGCCGGTCCTACTCGCCGACCATCGGTGGCCTCGCCGACCATCTGTCGTCGCTGCGGCTCAACCCCGGCTACGAGAAGGTGCTCGACACGGTCAAGGACGCGCTGGGCAACACCCCGTTCGTCGGCAAGCCGATGTACGAGGTGCTGCACGCGGTCAAGAAGGGCATCAAGGACGCGGTCGCCCCGCAGGCCATGTTCGAGGACCTCGGCATCAAGTACGTCGGCCCGGTCGACGGCCACGACGTGCCGGCGGTCGAGGCGGCGCTGCGCGCGGCCAAGAACTTCGGCGGCCCGGTGATCGTGCACGCGGTCACCCGCAAGGGCTACGGCTACCGTCCCGCGGAGGACGACGAGGCCGACTGCCTGCACGGCCCCGGCGCGTTCGACGCCGAGACCGGCAAGCTGCTCGCCGTGCCGTCGGTGAAGTGGACCAACGTCTTCGCCGACGAGCTGGTCGCGATCGCCGACGAGCGGCCCGACGTGGTCGGCATCACCGCCGCCATGGCCGAGCCCACCGGCATCGCCACGTTGGCCCGCAAGTACCCGGAGCGGGTCTACGACGTGGGCATCGCCGAGCAGCACGCGGCCACCTCCGCCGCCGGCCTCGCCATGGGCGGGTTGCACCCGGTGGTGGCGGTCTACGCCACGTTCCTCAACCGCGCGTTCGACCAGGTCCTGCTGGACGTGGCGATGCACAAGCTGCCCGTCACGTTCGTGCTGGACCGGGCCGGCATCACCGGTCCGGACGGGCCCAGCCACTACGGCATCTGGGACATGTCGGTCTTCGGCGTGGTGCCCGGCCTGCGGATCGCCGCGCCCCGCGACTCGGCCACGCTGCGCGAGGAGCTGCGCGAGGCGATCGCCGTGGACGACGGCCCGACCATCCTGCGCTTCCCGACCGGCACCGTCGCCGCCGACCTGCCGGCCGTACGCCGGGTCGGCCCGGTCGACGTGCTGGCCGAGTCGGCGCGTACCGACGTGCTGCTGGTGGCGGTCGGCTCGTTCGCCGGCCTCGGTGTCGAGGTCGCCGCCCGGGTCGCCGAGCAGGGGTACGGCGTGACTGTGGTCGACCCGCGCTGGGTGCGCCCGGTGCCGGCCGAACTGGTCGAGCTGGCGTCCGCGCACCGGCTCGTGGTCACCGTGGAGGACGGCGTACGCATCGGCGGCGTCGGCTCCGCGCTGGCGCAGGCGATGCGCGACGCGGACGTCCGCGTACCGGTGAAGGACATGGGCGTGCCGGCCGACTGGCACCCGCACGGCAGCCGCGCGCAGATCCTGGCCGACCTGCGGCTCACCGCGCAGGACGTGGCACGCGACGTCACCGGCTGGATCTCCAGCCTCGACGCCACCCCGGTCGACCCGGCCGCGAACGGAGCCCGAGCCCAGAGCTGACCCCGCTCTCCTGCGCGCCGCCCGGTCTGCGCGTCGATCTTGCACTTGCGGCCCTCCTGATGTCGGCTTAGCCCGATAAGGGAGGGCCGCAACCGCAAGATCGCTGGATGTCTTGTGTCGAGGGAGGGGCGGTGGAGATTCGGGAGGCCGGGCTCGGGGATCTTTCGGGGATCGTCGAGTTGCACAGCCGGGCGCGGGTCGCCTACTACGGGGCCGGTGGGTTGCCGACCGAGGAGATCCTCACTCCGGAGCTGGCCCGGGAGCAGCGGGAGGGCTGGGCGGCGGCAATCACCTCGGCGCGCAAGCAGGTGCGAGTCGCCATCGTGGACGGTGTCCTGGCCGGGGTGCTGGCCATGGGTCCGCCGCACTCGTCCGACCTGGATCCGCGGACGACCGCGCAGCTCTACCAGATCCACGTCGATCTGGGACTCTGGGGTCGAGGCGTGGGTGGCGCGCTGCACGCGCTGTTCGTGCGTCACCTGGCGGACGAGGGGTTGGCGCTGGGCGTCCTGGAGGTGTGGGAGCGCAACACCCGGGCCCGCGCGTTCTACACGCGCCACGGTTGGCGCCCCGACGGCACCTCCCGCCCCGGCCCGGCCCGAACCCCCTACGTAGGCATGCAGCTGACCCACCCTTAGCCCGTCGCTTAGCCCTCACCCTCACCTCAGCCCGCCCTGAACCCGTCGATCTTGCACTTCCGACCCCGAGGTTGCCGGTTTTGCCCTGATCGGCGGGGCCCTCACTGCAAGATCGCCGAGTCCCTCCAGCCCTGGCCCCGCCCTGGCCTGCCCTGTTGACCAAGGAGTTTGGGTGCGTGGAGAGCCTCCCGGACGACACAAACTCCTTGATCACCGAGCCAGTCGGGTGATCATGAGGTTGGCCGTGGATTGGTGTCCGGTTTGTCGCCGTCAAGTTCATGATCGACGGGGTGGGCGGCGGGGCGGGAGAGCGGGGGTTACGGGGTGGGGAGGGATCGGTACCAGGTCTTCTCGGTGCCGGCCAGGCTGAACGTCTGCCGCTGGTCGGTGTGCTCGACGACCACCAGGCCGGGACGGTCCACCAGGCGGGTGGTGCCGGGCGGGGCGGAGAACGACACCTCGCCCGTACGCCAGCTCAGCACCGCCAGCGGCCGGCCGGGCATCGGCAGGTGGTACGCCTGGAGCGTGGTGGACCGGTCGGCGGGGGAGACCACCGGCGTGCCGCCGTCCGCGGGCCGGTAGACCACCGCGGTCATCGTCCCGCTGGGACTGTCCCAGCTCAACTGTTCCAACTCGCCCGGCTCCCCGTCGCCGAGCGCCACCGAACCGAGCGAACGGGTGGCGATCTTCGCCATCGGCCAGGACTCCGGCGCGGAACGGGGCGCGTCCCGGTCGCCGATGCGGCGCGGCACACTGCCGAACGGGCCCCGCTCACCGGCCAGCACGCAGGTGTCCAGCCCGGTCAGCGCGCGCTTCCCGGCGCCCGTGTCGTCGCGTACCAGGGGGTAGCGGGGCGCTTCGGTGGCCGTACCCAGGTCGAGGACGCGGTCCGCGGCCTTGCCGCGCGGCAGTGACGTCGTGGGCCGCAGCGCCGCGGTCAGCTCGACGGCCCGGCACGCCGGCACGGCGACCGGCTCGGTGACGCCGTCGGTGCTGGTGACGGCCTTGCCGTCGGGGCCGAGCAGGCGTGCGACGCGGGCCGAGGTGAGGTAGCGGCGGCCGTCCGGGTCGCGCACCGGCAGCACGTCGGAGTAGACCAGGTAGCCGGGGTCGGTGTACTCGGTGGCGTGGGCCACCCGCCAGCGCTGCCCGTCCCGGTCGAGTTGCAGCAGCCAGGAGGCGGCGTCACCGGGCACATCGGCGGCGACCAGCGCCAGCGCGGAGCCGGCCACCTGACCGGAGAAGAGGATGCCGGAGGTGGGCACGTGTACCCGGTCGTCCACCGGGGAGCGCCACTCGCGTACCGCTGTGGTGATCGCGGCGGTCGCCGCCGCGTCGCCGGCCAGGCTGCCGCGCGGCGGCCACACCGCGAGGTTGCCGTCCAGGCTGTCGTAGCCGACCCGCAGATCCGCCGGCTTCCGGTCCGCGATCGGTCCGCAACCCGCGGTGACCAGCAGCAGAGCTGCCAGCGCGGTGCCCGTCGTAGCGCTTCGGCGGGCTGAAAGCACCCTGATCCCCTCGCCGGTCGTCGGTCGGAAGCCCACATGGTACGAGACGGCCCGCCGCCCGGCCGCGCCCGGCTCACCCTTTCGGTCGAGTGACCACTGCGGAACGTGACGGGCGATTCGGGTATCAATATCCGGCTCCGGTAGACTCCGCCGATTGTGACGCCTGCCGAGACCCGCGGCGCCTCGACGCCGGACGCCGCCGCCCCGACGGGCCACCGCTCCGTCACCCTTGATCCACCACCGGTCACCGTCGCCGAGCCGGAGCCGGCGACCACGACACCTCCGCAACCGCCGGCCGAGCCCGAGGCGCCGGCCACGCCGGGCGGGCGGCGCGTGCGCCGGTGGCGGTGGACCCGCCGCCGGATCGACCTCATCGTGTACGGCGGATTCCTGCTCGCCGCGATCTGGGTGACCAGCGGCATCTGGGCCGACCCGGCCGGGCGGGTGGCCGCGCTCTACAGCAGCGACCCGGCGCAGGTGCAGTTCTTCCTGGCCCACTCGGTACGGGTGGTGCTGCACGGCGAGTTCCCGTTCTTCACCGAGCAGTTCAACTACCCCGACGGCGTCAACCTGATGGCGAACACCGCCATCCTGGCGCTCGGCATCCCGATGGTGCCGGTGACCCTCCTGTTCGGACCGGCGGTCTCCTTCGTCACGCTGGTCACGCTCGGCCTGGCCGGCACCGCCGCCGCCTGGTACCGGGTGCTGTCCCGGCACGTGATCCGGCACCGCCCGGCCGCCGCCGTGGCGGCCTGGTTCTGCGGGTTCTCGCCGGCCATGCTGTCGCACGCCAACTGGCATCCGAACATCATCAGCCAGTTCCTGCTGCCGTTCATCGTGTGGCGGGTGCTGGTGCTGACCCGCTCGACCCGGCCGGTGCGCGACGGCGTGCTGCTGGCGCTGCTGGTCACCGCGCAGGCGTTCATCAACGAGGAGATCCTGCTCTTCACCGCGCTCGCGCTGGGCGTGTTCCTGATCGCCGTGGTGGTGCAGCAGCGCGAGCGGTGGACGACCGCGTGGCGTCCGCTCGGCGCCGGGCTGGCGGTCTGCGCGGCGCTGGCCGGCGCGCTGCTGGCGTACCCGCTGTATGTGCAGTTCGCCGGCCCGATGGCGTACCACGGGCTCAGCGACGCGGTACGCGACTACGGCAACGACATCGCCGCGTACTTCGCCCCCGGCTCGCCCACGTTCGGCGGCAACGAGCGCGCCAACGTCAACCTCGCCCCGAACTACTCGGAGGAGAACGCGTTCTTCGGCTGGAGCCTGTCGCTGATTGCCGTGGGCATCGTGATCTGGCTGCGGCGCGACGTGATCGTCCGGGCGCTGGCCGCGACCGGGCTGTTCTTCGCCGTGCTCTCCCTCGGCGAGCGGATCTCCTGGTGGGACCGGGAACTCGTCACCGGGCCGTGGGAGTTCCTGGTGCGGCTGCCGTTGCTGGACGCCGTGGTGCCCACCCGCTTCGGCCTGATCACCAGCGTGACGGTGGCGATCCTGCTCGCGTACGCGGTGCGCCGCGCCTGGGCGCTGCGGGGCGTGGACCGGCGGACGGCCCGCAAGCTCACCGCCGCCGGCCTGATCCTCGCGCTGCTGCCGATCGCGCCGATGCCGTTGCGGGTCACCACCCGGGAGCCGGTGCCGAAGTTCATCACCGCCGACCGGTGGCGGCAGTACGTCGGCCCGGACCAGACGCTCGTGTCCGTGCCGGTGCCGGCGATGGGCAACACCGACCCGATGCGCTGGGCGGCCAGCACCAACCTCGACTTCAAGATCCCCGGCGGCTACTTCCTCGCCCCGCGCAACGGCGTCACCGGAGACCCGGGACGCTTCGGCGGGCGGCCCAGCGGCATCGGCGAGATGCTGCGGGAGGTGTCGTCCACCGGCCGGACGCCGAAGTTGGACGACCGGCAGCGCCGCCGCTACCTGGACGAGCTGCGGCACTGGAACGCGGCGGTGGTGGTGCTGCCGCTGGCCGAGCAGAACGCCGAGCCGCTGCGCCGCACGGTGGAGCAACTGGTCGGGCCCGGACGGCAGGAGCTGGACGTGTGGCTGTGGGACGTGCGGAAACTGACCAGCCGGCCCGCCTGACCGCACCCGAGCAGCCCGCTCCCGCGCCCGCGCCCCGCCGCCGGCCGGTCGACGCGCTGGTGGTGGCCGGCTACCTCGCGCTCGCGGTGCTGCTCACCAGCGACCAGTGGCGCCGCCCGGAACGGCTGTTCCACCAGGCCGGCGACCAGATCCTGTTCGAGTGGATGCTGGCCCGGGCCGCCCGCGCGGTCACCGGCGGCGAGAACCCGCTGCACAGCGCCGCGCTGAACGCCCCGGACGGGGTGAACCTGATGGCGAACACGTCGGTGCTCGGGCTGGGCGTGCCGCTCACCCCGGTCACCGTCGCGTTCGGCTCCCAGGCGGCGTTCCTCGTCGCCGTGACGATCAGCCTCGCCGGCACCGCCACCGCCTGGTACGCGCTGCTCGCCCGCCGGCTGGTCCGCTCCCGGGCCGCCGCCGCGGTGGGCGGCCTGGTCTGCGGCTTCGCCCCGGGCATGGTGGCGCAGGCCGGCGCGCACCTGCACATGGCCGCCCAGTTCCTGGTGCCGGTGATCCTCGCGCTGGTGTTCCGGCCGGCCACCGACCGGGTACGCCGCGACGGCGTGCTGCTCGGGCTCGCAGTCGCGTACCAGCTGTTCCTCGGCGAGGAGGTGCTCGTCTTCCTGGCGCTGTCCGCCGGGGTGTTCGCCGGGGCGTACGCGCTCGCCGACCGGGCCGCCGCGCGTCGCCTGGCGCCGGTGGTGGCCCGCCGGCTTGGCATCGGCGCGCTGGCGGCGGGCGTGCTGCTGGCGTACCCGCTGTGGTTCCAGTTCGCCGGGCCGGGCCACTACCGGGGGATGCCGTTCCACACCGGGGGCTACCGGCTGGACCTGGTCTCGTTCGTCGCCTCCGCCCGGCAGACAGTTGCCGGAGACGCCCACCGGGCCGGGCTGCTGTCGCCGAACCCGACCGAGCAGAACTCGTTCTTCGGCCCGTTCCTGCCGCTGCTGGCGCTGCTCGTCGTGGTACGGCTGTGGCGGCGGCCGCTGGTACGCGCGCTCGCCGCGTGCGGCCTGCTGTTCGCGGCGCTGTCGCTCGGCGCCTCGGTGGTGGTGAACCGCGACGACACCGGACTGCCCGGCCCGTACCGCCTGCTCGCCGGGGTGCCGCTGCTGGACCTGGTGGTGCCGGCGCGCTTCGCGCTGGTGTGCGTACCGGTGCTCGGGGTGCTGCTGGCGCTCGCTGTCGACCGGGTCCGGCACGGCGCCGTGCGCGCCTGGGCGCCGTGGGCCGGCGCGGTCGCCGCCGCGCTGCTGCCGCTGGCGCCGACCCCGATCCGCACGATGCCGGTCGCGCCGGTCCCGGCCGTCGTGTCCGGCGGCGGCTGGCAGGCGTACGTGCCGCAGGGCCGCACGCTGGTGCCGGTGCCGCCGGTGACCGGGGCGGCGGTCAGCCCGGCCATGTTCTGGTCGGCGCGCACCGCGCTGGCGTTCGACGCGCCGGGCGGCTACTTCATCGGCCCGCGCTCGGCGGACGACCCGGCCGCCCGCTGGGGCGCGCCGGACCGGCCCACGTCGCTGCTGCTGCGCCGGGCCGCCGAGACCGGCCAGGTGCCGCCGGTCGGCGACGCGGAACGCCGGCAGGCGGTCGCCGACCTGCGGCACTGGCGGGCGGCGGCGCTGGTGCAGGCCGACTCGACGCCGGCCGACCCGGTACGCGCCACGCTGGACGCACTTCTCGGCCCCGGCCGGGACGTGCCCGGCGGGCACCTGTGGGACGTCCGGGCGCTGACCGGCTGACCGGGACGCCGGCTCAGACCCGGTCGCGCACGTCCCAGAGCCACACGTCGTCCACCCGCTGCGGCGGGCCGAGCAGCTCAGCCATCAGGTCACGCAGCACCGCCTCGCGCGGACCGGACCCGAGCACCACCACCGACGCCCGCCAGAAGCGCAGGTCGTCCACGGCCTGGCGGCGGTTCTCCTCGGTGATCTCCGGCACCGCGTTGGCGTCCATCGTGGAGTAGATGAGCGTGCTGGTGGGGCGGTTCGGCGCGCCGAAGACACCCTCACCGCGTTCGTTGGGGCCGATGAAGTAGCCGCCCGGGATCGGGAACTCGTGTCCGGTCAGCGCGCTCCAGCGCAGCGTGTGCAGCCCGTGCACGTTGCTCGGGATCGGCACCGGCACCAGCGTGCGGCCCTCCGGCACGTACGGCCGCCAGCCACCGGCGGTGATGAAGCGCGGCGGCGGGTCGATGTGCTCCGCCGGCAGCGGACGCGGGATCAGCGGCACCAGGGCGGCCACGATCGCGGCGTACCCGGCCAGCCGCAGCACCCGGCGGCGCGTGTCGCGCGCGGCCGTCCCGTCGCCGTCGTCGTCCGTGCTGTCGTCGGCGGCGGCGCGGGGGGCGGGCACCGGCGGACGGCCGGCACCGGCCAGCGCGTCCCACGCCAGGGCGAGCAGCACACCCACGGCGGCCACCACGACCAGGCTCAACCGGGTCGGCATCATCATCTCGACCAGCGGCAGGTCGTCCGGAATGTACGCCCACGGCCCGTCGACGTCGGTCTCCACACCGTTGAACCGCACCACCGGGCCGATCGAGGCGATCGTGAAGACGACCACCAGCACGGCCAGGATCCGGGCCGGCACCGACCGGCGGACCAGCAGCACCAGCGCGCCCAGCGCCACCAGCACCAGCGGCCAGCCGAACCAGGTGTTCTGCTCGGTCAGCCCGATGGTCTTCTCCACCGCCTCGTCACCGGCGATCGTGTCCCGGGCGAACGTGACGAAGGCCACCAGGTCCTCGCCCCAGTTGTGGAAGACGCCGCCCTGCAATCCGCGGTAGGACTGCGGCCCGTTGAACTGGAACCAGATCGGGTACGCGGTCAGCAGCAGCGCCAGCCCGCCGCCGAGCCCGAGCGCGGCCAGGAACGACCCGGCCCGCTCGCGGGCCGCCCGGGGCCGCTGCACCGTGTACGCCACCACGACGACCAGGCAGGCCAGCGCGGTGAGCAGCAGCATCTCCTCGTTGATGAAGACCTGGTACGCCACCAGCAGCCCGAGCGCCAGCCCGTTGCGCCGCCACCGCCCCGGCTCGCCCAGCCGCAGCACCCGCGCCACGATCAGCGGCAGCAGGAAGTTCGACACGAAGTTGGGCTGGCCGTTCGCGTGGTGGACGATGCCCGGCGCGAAGCCGAGGAACGCGCCACCGGCGAACGCGGCGGCCCGGGACCGGACCAGGTGCCGCGACAGCACCCAGTACGACGTGGCGGCGGTCGCCGACAGCGCCGCGCCCAGGTAGAGCGCGTACATCACCTGCGGGCCGAGCAGCAGCGTCAGTGGCGCAAGCGGCAGCGTCACCCCGAGCAGCGAGGTGTTCGCCATCATGTTCACCCCGTCCGGCGCGTTCTGCCGGGTGGTGAACAGCGGGTTCTCCAGGTGCTGCACCGAGTACGCGCCGTGCGCGAACAGCCACTCGAACCAGCTGTGGTCGGTCGGCAGGTGCGAGGAGACCCGGTGCTCCACGTCGCCCCAGTAGTTGAGGCAGACGAGAACACCGAGCAGCACATAGGCTCCGATGGCCAGCAGATCGGCGCGGGCCGGCCGGCGACGGGCACGGCGCGGCGGATCGGCCACGACGGCGTCCGTCTCGACGGACGAGGGGTTCAACGAGGGGTCCACCACGGGCACGGCCACGACGCGCCATCGTACAGGCGAATTGTGGCGATGCCGGTCACGGCCGGACGGCGGCCGGGCGCGCGGGAGAGGATGGTCGTGACCGTCATCGATCTGGGGGAGTTGCGTCACGACGCTCCGCCCCGGCGGCCCCCCGCCCGCCGCGCAGCGTCGGGCGGCCGGCCCGCACCCTGGCGCTCCTGCTGCTGGCGCTGCTCACGCTCGCCGCCGCCGCGCCGCCGCGAGGACCGGCGGAGTGGACGCTGCCCGGCGGCCTGGGCTCGGCCGTGTTCGTCTCCGGCGACGTGGTGTACGTGGTGCGGCCGAACCGCGGTGACGGGCGGGAGATCGTCGCCTACCGCGAAGGGCGGGAACTGTGGCGCAGTCCGCTGCCCGGCATCGGCACCGCCGTGTCGGTGTGGGAGCAGGACGGCCGGGTGATGGTGGCCGGCCCGGCCGGCAACGACGAGGACTGGGAGACGGTGACGTACGACGCGGCCACCGGCGCGGACGTCTGGCGCCGGCGCGGCGTCGCGTTCGCGGTCGGCCGGGTGCTGCTGTCGCAGTCCGCCGCGTCCGACCCCCGCCCGTCGATCACCCGGGTCGACCCGGCCGACGGAAGGACGATGTGGACGCTGCCCTCGACGGGCATGCTGGGGTTCGATTACGGCTCCGGGACGGAACGCATGCTGTTGTGGCCGGCCACCGGGCAGGTGGTGGTCGTGGACGCGCGCACCGGCGCGCGGGTCGCGGCCCGGGACCTGCACCCGGTGCGACCGCCCGGCCCGCGCCACGTGATGACCGTGGCCGGGCTGCTGCTGGAGATCGGCGGCGGGCTCATCGAGGCGTACGACCTGGACACGCTGCGACCGCGCTGGACCGTCGAACAGAAGCTCGTCGACTACGTCGACAGGTGCGGCGCCCTGCTCTGCGCCGTCCGGCCGGGCGCCGGGATGACTGCGCTCGACCCGGCGACCGGCGCCGTGCGCTGGAGCGTGGACCGGTGGGCGCGC
>NZ_JAGPXV010000799.1:0-2276 GCF_018070405.1 Micromonospora sp. D75 | reverse complement strand
GTGTCCAGGGGTCCTCGGGGTCGCCGTCGGGCTGCGAGTGCACCGCCACGCTCCGGGTTCCGGAGCCGTCGGCGGCGCCGACGCGCACCTGCACGCGGATCGCGCCCGGGTTCGGCAGCACCAGCGGCGCGGCGACGGTCAGTTCCCGCACCCGGGAGGCGCCGACCTCGTCGCCGGCGCGCACCGCGAGCTCGACGAGGGCCGTGCCCGGCAGCACCACGGCGCCGCCGACCACGTGGTCGGCGAGCCACGGGTGCGTGGACGCCGACAGCCGGCCGGTCAGCACCACCTCGTCGTCGCCGGCGAGCCGCACCGCCGCGCCGAGCAGCCCGTGCCCGGCCGCGCCCAGCCCCGCGCCCGACACGTCGCCGGTGGCGGAGCGGTCGAGCACCGGCCAGAACCGGTCCCGCTGGAAGGCGTACGTGGGCAGGTCGACAGGGGTGGCGCCGGAGCCGGCGAAGACGCGCGACCAGTCGACGGGCACGCCGGCGACGTGCAGCTCGCCGAGGTTGGCCAGTAGCTGACGCGGCCCGTGCCCGTCGCGGCGCAGCGAGCCCACCACCACGCCGCCGTCGGCCTTCCGGTCGAGCGCGTCCTGCACGGCGATCTTGAGTACGGGGTGCGGGCTGACCTCGACGAACGTCCGGAAGCCCCGCTCGATCAGCTGGTCCACGACCGGCGCGAGCCGGACCGGCTCCCGCAGGTTGCGGTACCAGTAGTCGGCGTCGAGCCCGGCGGTGTCGATCGGCTCGCCGGTGACTGTGGACTGGAAGGGCACGGTGCTGGAGCGGGGGTCCACGGTGCCGAATCGGGCGATCACCTCGTCGCGGATCGGGTCGACGTGGCCGCTGTGCGCCGCGAAGTCGACGGCGATCTGCCGGGCGCGGACGTCGCGCTCGGCACAGTGCGCGAGCAGTTCGGCGACCGACGCCGAGTCGCCGGCGACCACTGTCACGGCGGCGCCGTTGAGGGCGGCGACGGAGAGGCTGCCCCGCCACGGCGCGATGAGCCGCTCGGTGTCGGCGGCCGGGAGCGGCACGGAGACCATGCCGCCGCGACCAGCGATCGACAGCAGGCCGTGGCTGCGCGCCACGACGAGCCGTGCGGCTTCGGCGAGGGTCAACGCGCCGGCGACGCAGGCCGCGGCGAGTTCCCCCTGCGAATGCCCGATGACGGCGGCCGGTTCGACGCCGCACGCGCGCCAGAGATGCGCGAGGGACACCATGACGGAGAAGAGCGCGGGCTGGACCACGTCCACCCGGTCCAGGGGCGGCGCGCCGGGCGCCTGCCGCAGCACGTCCCCCAGGTTCCAGTCGACCAGCCGGGACAGCTCCTCGGCGCACTCGTCCATCCGCTGCCGGAAGACCGGCGAGGTCTCCATCAGGTCCAGCGCCATCGAAGTCCACTGGGAGCCCTGGCCGGGGAACACGAAGACGACCTTCGACGCGGCGTCCACGCCCGCCGGGGAGGTGTCGCCGTCGGCGAGGGCGGCCAGCCGGGCGAGCGCGTCGTCCCGGCCGGTGGCCACGACGACCGCGCGGTACGGGTGGTGCGCCCGCTGGGTGGCCAGGGAGAAGCCGAGGTCCCGCGGGTCGAGGTCGGCGTCGCCGGCGAGCCGTTCGCCGAGGCGGGCAGCCTGTGCCCGGAGCGCGCGGGGGCTTCTGCCGGAGACCGGCAGGGGTACGGCGGCGGGCCCGACCAGGCCGGGAACGTGCCCCGCCGGCACGGGCGTCGGGGCCGGCTCGCCGGGTGCCTGCTCGATGACGGTGTGCGCGTTGGTGCCGCTGATGCCGAACGACGACACGGCGGCCCGGCGCGGCCGGTCGACGGCGGGCCACGGCCGGGCCTCGGTGAGCAGTGCGACGGCTCCGGCACTCCAGTCGACGTGGGGCGAGGGCTCGTCCACGTGCAGGGTCGGCGGCAGCACGCCGTGCCGCATCGCCAGCACCATCTTGATCACGCCGGCCACCCCGGCCGCTGCCTGGGAGTGGCCGATGTTCGACTTGATCGAGCCGAGCCAGAGCGGCTCGCCGGCGGCACGGTCCTGGCCGTAGGTGGCCAGCACCGCCTGCGCCTCGATCGGGTCGCCGAGGACGGTGCCGGTGCCGTGCGCCTCGACCGCGTCCACGTCGGCCGGGGCGAGCCGCGCGTTCTCCAGGGCCTGGCGGATGACCCGCTGCTGCGACGGGCCGTTCGGGGCGGTCAGCCCGTTGGACGCGCCGTCCTGGTTCTCGGCGGAGCCGCGCAGCACGGCGAGCACCCGGTGCCCGTTGCGC
>NZ_JAGPXV010000798.1:0-2277 GCF_018070405.1 Micromonospora sp. D75 | reverse complement strand
ACGATGTAGTCGGCCTCCTCGGTGCTCGCCGCCCAGGAGGCCGACGACATCGTCGCGGCCCGCGCGCTCGGCGCCCGCACCGGCCGGGTCATCCTCAAGCACCTGCTGCCGAACTGCCTGGCCCCGCTTCTGGTCTACGGCACGATCATGGTCGGCTCGTTCATCGGCGCGGAGGCCACGCTCTCGTTCCTGGGCATCGGCCTGAAGAGCCCGGTCGTCTCCTGGGGCATCATGATCAGCGAGGCGCAGAACTACATCCGGGTCTCGCCGTACCTGCTGTTCTTCCCCTCCGCGTTCCTCGTCGCCGCAGTGCTGAGCTTCGTCATGCTCGGCGAGGCGGTCCGCGAGGCCCTCGACCCGAAGCTTCGATAGGGGAACTGAGTTGTCCGACATTCTCGTGTCCGAGCAGTCCGCGCCGGGCGCCGACGGATCCGGTCGCCCCTCGGGCCGGCTGCTCGAGGTCGACGACCTTCGGGTGGAGTTCCGTACCCGGGACGGCGTCGCCAAGGTCATCAACGGAGTCACGTACCACGTCGACGCGGGGGAGACCCTCGCCGTGCTCGGCGAATCGGGCTCCGGCAAGAGCGTCACCGCGCAGACCATCATGGGCATCCTGGACACCCCGCCCGGGTTCGTCACCGGCGGCCAGGTCCGCTTCCACGGCAAGGACATGCTCACCATGTCCCCCGAGCAGCGGCGGCGGATCCGGGGCGAGGGCATCGCCATGATCTTCCAGGACTCGCTCTCGGCCCTCAACCCGGTTTTCACAGTCGGCTTCCAGATCGCCGAGCAGTTCCGCATCCGGCGCGGCATGAGCCGCTCGGACGCCAAGAAGCGCGCGATCGAGATGCTCGACCAGGTGAAGATCCCCAACGCCAAGGGCCGGTTCAGCAACTACCCGCACCAGTTCTCCGGCGGTATGCGGCAGCGCGCCATGATCGCCATGTCGCTGGCGCTGGACCCCGAGGTGCTGATCGCCGACGAGCCGACCACCGCGCTGGACGTGACCGTGCAGGCCCAGATCATGGACCTGCTCGGTGAGCTCCAGCGGGAACGGCAGATGGGCATGATCCTGATCACCCACGACCTCGGCGTGGTCGCCGACGTCGCGGACCGGATCGCGGTCATGTACGCCGGCCGGATCGTCGAGGAAGCCGACGTCTACGACCTGTACCGCAAGCCGGCACACCCGTACACGCTCGGCCTGCTCAACTCGATCCCGCGGATGGACGAGAAGGGCCAGGAGCTCCGCACGATCAAGGGCCTCCCGCCGAACCTGATGAACATCCCGCCGGGCTGCGCGTTCAACCCGCGCTGCCCGATGGCGCAGCCGGTGTGCCGGGAGAAGGTCCCGCCGCTGCTGCAACTGGGCAACGGCCGGGCCAGCGCCTGCCACTTCGCCGAGGAACTGGTGAACCGTGACTGAGAACATCATCGAGGTTCGTGACCTGGTCAAGCACTACCCCGTGACCCGGGGCGTGGTGTTCAAGAAGACCATCGGCCACGTCAAGGCGGTCGACGGCGTCTCCTTCGACCTCAAGGCCGGCGAGACGCTCGGCGTGGTCGGCGAGTCCGGCTGTGGCAAGTCCACGCTGGCCCGGGTGCTGATGAACCTGGAGAAGCCGACCGGCGGCCAGGTGCTCTACAAGGGCCAGGACATCTCCAAGCTCTCCGGTGGCGCGCTGCGTCGGCTGCGCCGGCAGATCCAGCTGGTGATGCAGGACCCGTACACATCGCTCAACCCCCGGATGACGGTGGGTGACCTGATCGGCGAGCCGTTCGAGATCCACCCCGAGGTGGCTCCGCGCGGCAGCCGGCGCACCAAGGTCAAGGAGCTGCTCGACCTGGTCGGCCTCAACCCGGAGCACATCAACCGGTACCCGCACCAGTTCTCCGGCGGCCAGCGGCAGCGCATCGGCATCGCCCGGGCGCTGGCGCTGCGGCCCGAGGTGATCGTCTGCGACGAGCCGGTGTCGGCGCTGGACGTCTCCATCCAGGCGCAGGTGATGAACCTGTTGGAGAAGCTCCAGGGTGAGTTCGGCCTGTCGTACGTCTTCATCGCCCACGACCTGTCGGTGGTGCGTCACCTCTCCGACCGGGTCGCGGTGATGTACCTGGGCAAGATGGTGGAGATCGGCACCGAGGACGAGATCTACGAGCGTCCGACCCACCCGTACACCCAGGCGCTGCTGTCGGCGGTGCCGGTGCCCGACCCGACGGTGCGCGAGAGCAAGGCGGTCATCCGGCTCCAGGGCGACGTCCCCTCGCCGGTCTGCC
>NZ_JAGPXV010000797.1:0-2284 GCF_018070405.1 Micromonospora sp. D75 | reverse complement strand
GCTACCGGGTGGCGTTCGCCGAGGACGTCGCGCGCGGCCGGGTGAGTTTCGCCGCCGAGGCGTACGACCCGCAGTTGCGGCTGCTGGCCCGGCGGACCGCCACCCGGCAGGTGGTGGGTGAGGCGGCTTCGCCGACGCCGGCGCCCACCAGCGCGGAGCCCTCGGAGACGCCGAGCGAGGAGCCACCCGCCGACGATCCGGTGACCGACGAGCCGACCGACGCGGCGGTGGTGGAGCCGCCTCCGCCCGGTGGTGTGGCCGGACGTCCGGTCGCGGACAGCGGCGGCTTCGGCCTCGTGCAGGCCGCGTTCCTGCTCGGCGGGCTGCTGTTGTTCCTCGGCGCGGGGCTGCTGCTGCGGATGCGCCGCCTGCTGCGCCCGGCCGCCGCCACCGAACCGGAGACCCTGCCACCGCCCTTCGAGCGCCCCCGCCCGACCTGGCCCTGACCGGCCGGCCCTTGAGTGCGGGCCGGGTCAGGACCCGGTCAGTCGAGCTGGCTGGGTTCGAGGCCCAGTTCGCGGGCGGCGACGAGGCGGATCCACTCGGCGATCTGGCGGCGCGTGATCACCCGCTCGTGCACCGCGAGCTGGACCGCGAGGCCGTCCATCACCGCGCTGATCCGCCAGGCCGCGCCGGCCGGGTCGGGGCAGTCGAACGTGCCCTCGGTGACCCCGTCCGTGATCACCGCGGCCAGGTCCTGCCGCCAGCGCAGGTCCAGCCGCCGGGAGAGCTTCTCCAGTTCCGGGGTGCGCAGCGACTCCGCCCAGCCGTCGATCCACATCGACCAGGAGGTGGCCCGGCCGGTCGGCGCGTACAGGCGCAGCATGCGGCGCAGCTTCGCCAGCGGCGGCGCGGAGGAGCGGAGCACCGCGTCGAGCTTGGCCAGGTCCTGCTCGACGGCGTACGCGAACGCCTGCGCGAGCAGTCGGTCCTTGGTGGCGAAGTGGTAGAACACGAGGGCCTGGCTCACCCCGGCGGCCTCCGCCACGTCGGCGGTGCGGGTGTTGGCGAGCCCTCGTTCCGCGATCACCTCACAGGCCGTACGCAGCAGCGCGTCCAGGCGGATCTCGGCGGCTCGTCTCGTCACGGCGTTACGGTAACCCATCCGCATGACCACGGGGAGTTACCGAAGCGGCTGGTCGGCGGGCGGGCAGTCGGATGCCGGACACTCGACGCGCCGGTCTGCTTCCGCAGGTGGGAGCGCTCGCCGGTGCTCCCGGACGGAAGCCACCCAGGCTCCTAGGAAGCCGAGGGGGAGCGGGGTCCGCCACCACCGGACGCGCCGGAAACGGAACCCGATTTGGCAACCGTTCCCGGGCTCGGCTAAAGTTCTCATCCGTCACCGGATAACACCGGGGGCGTGCGGACGTAGCGCAGCTGGTAGCGCATCACCTTGCCAAGGTGAGGGTCGCGGGTTCGAATCCCGTCGTCCGCTCGGAGATGCCGCCACGCAGTTCGGGGGCAACCTCGGTGGAGTGGCCGAGAGGCGAGGCAACGGCCTGCAAAGCCGTGTACACGGGTTCAAATCCCGTCTCCACCTCGCAGTAGACGAGGGCGATTGGCGCAGTGGGAGCGCGCTTCCTTGACACGGAAGAGGTCACTGGTTCAAACCCAGTATCGCCCACCAGCGGAAAGGCCGTGTCGATCATTCGACACGGCCTTTCTCGTCGCCATCGATCAGTCCAGTGCCGCGCCGCTGGCCATTGCCGCACCCGCGTGCCCCACCCAGACTGGCCCGGTGGACGATCAACAGACCCGAGCCCAGCGTTTCCGCGCCCTGCACCGGCCCGGTGACCCACTGATCCTGGCCAACGCCTGGGACGCGGTCAGCGCCCGGCTCGTCGCCGCGGCCGGCGCCCACGCGATCGCGACCACCAGCGCCGGCGTCGCCTGGAGTCGCGGCGCCCCCGACGGCGACCTGCTCGCCCGCGACACCGCCGTCGACGTCATCCGCCGCGTCGCCGACGCGGTCCGCCTTCCGGTCACCGCCGACATCGAATCCGGGTACGGCGACAACCCCGACCAGGTCGCCGAGACCGTCGCCGCCGTCCTCGCCGCCGGAGCCGTCGGCGTCAACGTCGAGGACGCCCGGCACGACGGCGGCGGTCCGCTGCGCCCGATCCACGAGCAGGTCGCCCGGCTCGCCGCGGTCCGGGCCGCCGCCGACCGCGCCGGCATCCCGCTGTACGTCAACGCCCGCGTCGACACGTACCTGCGGGGCGCCGGGGGCGTACCGGAGACGGTCGAGCGCGCCGAGGCGTACCTGGCCGCCGGCGCGGACGGG
>NZ_JAGPXV010000796.1:0-2294 GCF_018070405.1 Micromonospora sp. D75 | reverse complement strand
GGGTGAGCACCAGCACCGGCCGCAGTCCCCGGCGGTCGATGAGCCGCCCGAGCAGCGGGGCGCCGACCGCCGCGCCGATGGTCGACGCGGCGCCGACCAGGCCGGCGGCGCCGTAGCCGCGGCCCAGGTCGAGCACCACGTAGAAGGTGAGCGTCACCCCGGTGGCGGTGAGCGGCACGCGGGCCAGCACCGACACCAGCAGCAACGATCGGACACCGGGTAGGGCGAGCGCCTCCCGGTAAGGCTTCAGGTTCACGACGGTCCGTACCTCCGGCGTCATCCTGGGGCCGGGGTACGACACCCGCAAGCGATTACCGGGTCAAGCGGTGGCGATCACAGGCTCGCCCACCATTGTCACCCCGGCGCCGTCGAGGGCCCGCAGCGCCACGTCGAGCGTGTCCGGCGCGACGGCGGCGGTCAGGTCGAGCAGCACAGTGGTCCGGAAACCCTCCCGGGCGGCGTCCAGCGCGGTCGCGCGCACGCAGTGGTCGGTGGCGATGCCGACCACGTCGACCCGGTCCACGTCGTGCCGGCGCAGCCAGTCGGCCAGGCACTCGCCGTCGGGCGCATGGCCTTCGAAACCGGAGTACGCGGCCGCGTGCTCGCCCTTGTGGAAGATCGCCTCCACCCGGTCGGTCGCCAGCTCGGGGTGGAACTCGGAGCCGGAGGTGCCGACCACGCAGTGCCGGGGCCAGGAGTCGACGTAGTCCGGCGGGTCGCCGAAGTGCGCGCCCGGGTCGATGTGGTAGTCCTTCGTCGCGACCACGTGGTCCCACCGGTCCGGCTCGGCGGCGAGCAGCCGGGAGATCCCGGCGGCCACTCCCGCCCCGCCGCCGACCGCGAGGGAGCCGCCCTCGCAGAAGTCGTTCTGCACGTCCACGATGATCAGGGCGTTCGCCATCGGGTTCCTCCTCAGCTCGCGGGTACGACGGTGACGGGGACGGCCGGGTCGCCGGCGGAGAGCTTGAGCCCCTCCCACGGGATGGAGATCAGGCACTGGCGCAGGTGGTCCCGCGACTCCTCCAGCGTGGGCAGTGTCTCCGGCTCGCCCGACACCACGTACGAGCGCTGGAGCAGCCGGTCGTTGGGCTGCCGGTCCGGCACGCCCTGCGGGACGATGACCTCCTCGGTGGCGGTCCCGGTCGGCTTGTGCCGGCGGACCGCGACCTTCCGGCCGCCGATGGTGGCCTTGTGCTCGGAGCGTTTGACCACCGGCCGCCCCTCCACCTCGACCAGCTTGTAGACCAGTCCGGCGGTGGGCGCGCCGGAGCCGGTCACCACGGCGGTGCCGGCGCCGTACATGTCCACCGGTTCGGCGGCGAGCGCGGCGATCGCGTACTCGTCGAGGTCCCCGGAGACGATGATCTTCGTCTCGGTGGCGCCGAGCGAGTCGAGCAGCTCGCGGGACTGCTGGGCGATCACCGCGAGGTCGCCGGAGTCGATCCGGACCGCCCGCAGCTCCGGCCCGGCCACCGCGATCGCGTTGCGGATGCCCTGGGCGATGTCGTACGTGTCGACCAGCAGCGTGGTGTCCTTGCCCAGCGTGGCGACCTGGGACGCGAACGCGGCCCGCTCGTCGTCGTGCAGCAGCGTGAAGGCGTGCGCGGCGGTGCCCGCGGTGGGGATGCCGTAGCGCTGCCCGGCGGCCAGGTTGGAGGTGAACCGGAACCCGGCCAGGTACGCGGCCCGCGCCGCGGCGACGGCGGCCTCCTCGTGCGCGCGGCGGGAGCCCATCTCGATCAGCGCCCGCCCCCGTGCGGCGGTGACCATCCGGGCCGCGGCGGCGGCGACCGCGCAGTCGTGGTTGAGCACCGACAGCACGAGCGTCTCCAGCACCACGCACTCGGCGAACGTGCCGGACACGGTGAGGATCGGGGAGCCGGGGAAGAACAGCTCGCCCTCGGCGTAGCCGTCGATGTCGCCGGTGAAGCGGTAGTCGGCCAGCCACTGCGCGGCCCGGTCGTCCACCACACCGGTACGGCGCAGGAAGTCGATCTCGGCCGGTTCGAACCGGAAGTCGCGGATCATCTCGATCAACCGGCCGGTGCCGGCGACCACCCCGTACCGGCGCCCGGCCGGCAGCCGCCGGCTGAACACCTCGAAGACGCAGCTCCGGTCGGCCGTGCCGTCACGCAGCGCGGCGCTGACCATGGTCAGCTCGTAGTGGTCGGTCAGCAGCGCGGGGCGAAGGGTGCTCACCGCTCCAGCCTAGAGTTCAGTCCGGCTCCGTGCCGTCGTGCCCCGGCATCGACCGCAGCGCGGCCCGCAACTCGCCGCGCCCGGCGACGCCGAGC
>NZ_JAGPXV010000795.1:0-2294 GCF_018070405.1 Micromonospora sp. D75 | reverse complement strand
GTGTTCCTCGGCGGCGTCTTCGTCACCCCGCAGGCGCACGACCTCTACGGCCAGGCCGGCCGGCAGGTCTTCTTCTTCGCCGTCAGCGTGTACGGCTGGTGGCGCTGGTCGCGCAACCGGCGTGCCGGTGGCGGGGACGAGCCGGCCGTGGTGCCGCGCTGGGCCACCTGGCCGGAGCGGCTCGGCCTGCTCGTGGCCGCCGTCGTCGGCACCGCCGCCGCGTACCCGGTGCTCGCCGCGCTGGGCTCGTGGGGGCCGCTGCCTGATGCCTGGATCCTGGTCGGCAGCCTGCTCGCCACGTACGGCATGGCCCGCGGCTGGGTCGAGTTCTGGCTGATCTGGATCGCCGTCGACGCGGTCGGCGTACCGCTGCTGCTGCGCGGCGGCTTCTACCCGTCGGCCGCCATGTACCTGGTCTACGGCGCGTTCTGCGCGGCCGGCCTGTACAGCTGGTGGCGCACCTCCCGGGCCGTCGCGACCGCGCCCGCCCCGATCCCGGCGACGTACTCGGAGGCAGTGGCATGACCACTTTCGGATCGATCGAGCAGGCGGTGGCGGACATCGCCGCCGGGCGCCCCGTGGTCGTGGTCGACGACGAGGACCGCGAGAACGAGGGCGACCTGATCTTCGCGGCCGAGCTGGCCACCCCGGAGCTGGTCGCGTTCATGGTCCGCTACACCTCCGGCTACATCTGCGTGCCGCTGACCGAGGACGAGTGCGACCGGCTGGACCTGCCGCCGATGCACCACACCAACCAGGACCGGCGCGGCACCGCGTACACCGTGACGGTGGACGCCCGGGAGGGCGTCAGCACCGGCATCTCGGCCGCCGACCGGTCGCACACCATCCGGCTGCTCGCCGACGCCGCCACCGACCCGACCGACCTGGCCCGGCCCGGCCACGTGGTGCCGCTGCGCGCCCGCGCCGGCGGGGTGCTGCGCCGACCCGGGCACACCGAGGCGGCGGTGGACCTGACCCGGATGGCCGGGCTGCGCCCGGCCGGGGTGCTGTGCGAGCTGGTGAACGACGACGGCACCATGATGCGCCTGCCGGACCTGGAGAAGTTCTGCGCCGAGCACGGCCTCACGCTGGTCACCATCGCGGACCTGATCGCCTACCGGCGGCGTACCGAGAAGCAGGTCGAGCTGGCCGCCGAGGCGCGGATGCCCACCCCGTACGGCGTGTTCAAGGCGCTCGGCTACCGCGCCGAGCACGACCCGGCCGAGCACGTCGCGCTGGTCATGGGCGAGCTCGGCGACGGGCGGGACGTGCTGGTGCGGGTGCACTCCGAGTGCCTCACCGGCGACGTGTTCGGCTCGCTGCGCTGCGACTGCGGGCCGCAGTTGCAGGCCGCGCTGGCCCGGGTCGCGGCCGAGGGCCGCGGCGTGGTCCTCTACGTGCGCGGGCACGAGGGCCGGGGCATCGGCCTGCTGCACAAGCTGCAGGCGTACCAGCTCCAGGACCAGGGCCGCGACACCGTGGACGCGAACCTCGACCTGGGCCTGCCGGCCGACGCCCGCGACTACGGCACCGGCGCGCAGATCCTCTACGACCTGGGCGTCCGCTCGATGCGGCTGCTGACGAACAACCCGGCCAAGCGGGCCGGGCTGGAGGGGTACGGGCTCACCGTGACCGGCCGGGAGGGGCTGCCCGTGCGGTCCAACCCGGAGAACGTGCGCTACCTGCGCACCAAGCGGGACCGGATGGGTCACCTGCTGGACGGACTGGACGAGGTGACCGAGGCGCCGATGGGCCGCCCGGTCGCCGGTGACGAGATCGGAGCGTAGGGCGATGGCGGGTTTCGGGGAGCCGGGCGTGAGCGCGGTGGACGCCGCCGGCATGACTGTCGGCGTGGTGGCCGCCCGCTGGCACGGCGAGCTGACCGACCACATGACCGAGCGGGCGGTGGCCGCCGCGCAGGCGTGCGGGGCGCGGGCCGTGGTGGCCCGGGTGGCAGGCTCGGTGGAGCTGCCGGTGGTGGCCCAGGCGATGGCCCGCCGCTTCGACGTGGTGGTCGCGCTCGGCGTCGTGGTACGCGGCGCGACGGCGCACTTCGACTACGTCTGCCAGTCGGTCACCGAGGGGCTGACCCGGGTGGCGCTGGACGAGGGCAAGCCGGTGGCGCACGGGGTGCTGACGGTGGACACCGTCGAGCAGGCCCGGGACCGGGCCGGGCTGCCCGGCTCGGCCGAGGACAAGGGCTGGTCGGCGACGGTGGCCGCGCTGGACGCCGCCCTCGCGATTCGCGGCCTGGACGCCCAGTCCGCCCACCGCGTCGGCTTCGCCTGACCCAC
>NZ_JAGPXV010000794.1:0-2295 GCF_018070405.1 Micromonospora sp. D75 | reverse complement strand
GGGTGATGAAGGGCGGGCAGATCGCCCGCGACGACCGCAACCAGGAGGAGACGCGATGACCTTCGCGCAGGCAGGCGCGGCGGAGATCGCCGCCGGCATCGACGACATGTACGACGCGTTCCTCGCCGGGGACCAGCAGCGGTTCGACACGCACCTGGACCCCGAGGTGACCACCTGGGAGACGCACCTGCCGGGACCGCTGCGGACCCGGGCCGAGCTGGACGAGTACCGCGCCCAGCGGGACGCCGCCGGTCAGCGGCCCCGGCTGGCGGTGCTCGCCGCGCGGGGCAAGCGCATCGACGTGTGGGACGACTTCGGCGTGGCCCGGTACGAGCTGGTCGCGCAGCTCGGCCCGGACGACGAGCCGGAGATCACCCGGGTCACCGACGTGGTGCGCCGGGTCGACGGCCGCTGGGTGATCGTGCACCACCACGCCGAGCTGGTCCGGGAACCGGTGGGCGCGGCATGATCCGGCGGCTGGTCGCCGGGCGGACCGGTGAACCGGCGGACGTGCTGTCGGTCGCCGAGCTGCCCGACGACCCGCCGCCCGGCCCCGGCCAGGTGCGCCTCGCCGTCCGTACGGTCGGGCTGAACTTCCTGGACGTCATGCTCTGCCGGGGCGAGTACCCGGTGCGGCCGGATCCGCCGATGACGCCGGGGGTGGAGGCGGCCGGGCGGGTCGTCGCCGCCGGCGACGGGGCCGGGCACCTGCTGGGTCAGGAGGTGCTGGCCTGCCCGGCGCTGCCGCGCGGCGCGCTCGGCACCACAGTCACAGTGGACGCCGCGGTGGTGGTGCCGCGGCCGTCCACCGTCGACCCGGTCACCGCGGCGGCGTTGCCGGTCACCTATCAGACCGCGTGGTTCGCGCTGGAGCGGGCGGGCGTCACCGCCGGGCAGACGGTGCTGGTGCACGCCGGCGCGGGCGGTGTCGGCATCTCCGTCATCCAGCTCGCGGTCGCCCGCGGCGCCCGGGTCCTCGCCACCGCCGGCGGCCCGGTCAAGACGGCGATCTGCCGCGACCAGGGCGCCGAGGTGGCGATCGACTACACGGCGGAGGACTTCGTGGCCGCCGTGCGGGAGGCCACCGGCGGGCGGGGCGTGGACGTCGTGGTGGACCCGGTGGGCGGCGACGTGTTCGCCCGCTCCTGGGAGTGCCTCGCCTTCGAGGGCCGCCTGGTCGCGGTGGGCGCTGCCGGTGGCGCGCCGCCGCCCGTCGATCCGCTGCGGCTGATGGCGGCGAACGCGACGCTGGTGGGCCTGTCCTGGGGCTCGCAGTACCCGTGGCAGCGCCCGTCCGCGGTCGAGGCCGCCTACCAGGAACTGTTCGACATGTGCGCCTCCGGCGCGGTCCGGCCGCCGGTCAGCCGCCTCGTGTCGCTGGACGAGACGCCCGCGGCGCTCACCGAGCTGGCCGAACGCCGGACCACCGGCAAGATCATCGTACGGATCGACGAAGGGGAGGGGCCGTGAGCGACACCGCCGACGGCGACATGGAGATCTACGACCTGAAGGTGACAGTCGACCGGATCGAGGGCCGGTCGGTGTGCGGCATGGCCGTGGGCGACTCCTTCGAGCTGACCAACAGCGCCCACCTGCGGCTGCCCGAGGGCAAGCACTTCTGCGTGTACGCGCTCGCGTCCGTGCTGCCCTTCCTCGCCGCCAAGCAGCGTGACCTGGCGCCGGGGGACTGGCTGGCCCAGGACTCCCACTTCATCTGCCCCGACCCGGAGGAGCGGCTCGTCATGAAGGTGGAACGGACCTGCCGGCGCACGATGAACTCGGCGGACCTGACATGACCGTCGAGATCGGACTCGGCCTGCAGAGCGACAAGCCGGCCGGCGCGTACGCCCGGCTGGCCCGCGCCGCCGAGGCGCACGGCTTCGACGTGCTCACCGTCTTCGGCGACCTGATGTACCAGCCGCCGATCTTCCCGCTGCTGGAGATGGCTCAGGCGACCGAGCGGGTACGCCTCGGCGCGGCCTGCCTGAACCCGTACTCGATGGCCCCGTACGAGATCGCCGGTCAGCTCGCCGCCCTGGACCTGGCCTCGCACGGGCGGGCCTACCTCGGCCTGGCCCGGGGGACCTGGCTGGGTTCGGTCGGCCTGCCGCAGCCGCGGCCGCTGACCACCATCGAGGAGGCCGTCCAGGTCGTCTACCGCCTGCTGCGCGGCGACCGCAGCGGCTTCACCGGAAAGGTCTTCTCGCTGGAGGCCGGCACCGCGCTGCGCTACGACGTGCAGCGGCCCGACCCGCCGCTGCTGCTGGGCGCGTGGGGTCCGCAGGGCGCGGCGCT
>NZ_JAGPXV010000793.1:0-2302 GCF_018070405.1 Micromonospora sp. D75 | reverse complement strand
TCGCGTACGTCGTGGGGCAGGCCGGGGCCGGTGAGCTGGCCGCGTACCTGAGGCAGCGGCTGCCGGAGAATCTGCTCCCGGCCGCCTGGGTGGCGCTGCCGGAGCTGCCGCGCACCCCGGCCGGCACTGTCGACCGGTCCGCCCTGCCCGCGCCGCAGCCGCCCGCCGGCGAGCCCGCCGCTGCTGCCGAAGCGCCCCGCGACGAGGTGGAAGCGGCGATCGCCGACATCTGGCGGGAGCTGCTCGGGATCGACGAGGTCGGCCGGGACGACAACTTCTTCACCCTGGGCGGGCACTCCCTGCTCGCCACCAAACTCGCCGCGCAGATCGACGCCCGGTACGGCGTACGGCTCGCGCTGCGCGACCTCTTCGGCAACCCGACGGTCGGCTGGCTGGCCGGGCAGGTCCGGCGGCACGCGAGCGGCGCGGACACCGGCCCGGCCCCGATCCCGCGCGTCGGCCGCGACGGCGACCTGCCGCTGTCGTTCAGCCAGGAACGGCTGATCCGGCACCACCCGCTCGGCCCGGCCGACCCGATCCACAACGTGGTGACCGCGCTGCGGCTGACCGGACCGCTGGACGAGGCGGCGCTGCGCCGCGCCCTGGACGACGTCGTCGGGCGGCACGAGGCGCTGCGGACCCGGATCGTGGACGGCCCGGACGGGCCGGCGCAGCGGATCGAACCGGCCGGCGGCTGGCCGTTGACGGCGGTGGACCTCCGCGACGCCGAGCCGGGCGAGCTGCGCGCGCTGATCGAGGAGCAGGGACGGCGGCCGTTCCGCATCGACGCGGAGCCGATGGTGCGCGGCCTGCTGGCCCGCCTCGGCGAGGACCGGCACGCGCTGGTGCTCACCATGCATCACCTGGTCACCGACAACTGGTCCTACGGGGTGCTGGTGCGCGACCTGACCGAGTTCTACGGCGCCCACGCCGCCGGCCGGGCGCCGCAGCTGCCGGAGCTGGCCGTGCAGTACCCCGACGTGGCGGCGTGGCAGCGCCGGCAACTGGCCGGCGGCGCGCTCGACGCGCACGTGGACCACTGGCGGCGCGCCCTCGCCGGCCTGCCACCGGCACTGACGCTGCGGCCACCGGCCACCGGGACGACCGCCGCCGACGGCTTCACCCGCGCGTTCCGCGTCGACCCGGCGGTCACGGAGAAGCTGCGTGGGCTCGCCCGGCAGGAGGGGGCCAGCCTGTTCATGGCGCTGCTGGCCGCGTACCACCTGCTGCTCGCCGCCTGCTCCGGCCGCGACGACATCCCGGTGGGCTTCCCGGAGGCGGGCCGGGACCGGGCCGAGACGGCCGACCTGATCGGCTGGTTCGTGCACCCGCTCGTGGTACGCGCCGACCTGACCGCCGTGTCGACGTTCGCCGGGCTGGTGCGGCAGGTCCGGGACCGGACGCTCGACGCGTACGCCAACCGGGCCGTGCCGCCGTGGCTGGCGGTGCCGGCCACCGCGGACGGTGACCCGACGCGGACCCTGTTCAACCTGCTCAACGCCGAGGTGCCGGAACTCGCGTTGCCCGGGCTGCGGGTCGATTCGTTGGAAATCGGTGACGACTACGTCTTCTCCGAGGTGCTCGGCACCAACCTCAGACCGGCGGAGGTCGACTTGGCGCTGATCATGCGGGAACAGGGCGCGGAACTGCACGGCACCTGGATCTTCTCCACCGACGTCCACGACGCCCGGGCGCTCCAGGCGCTGATGCGACGCTGGGACCTGCTGCTCGGCCGGCTGGCCGACTCACCGGCGGCGCCGCTGACCACGCTCCGTGCCTGGCTGGACGAGGTGGGCGCATGAGCCTCTTCGCCTACCTGCTGCGCTACAGCCGGGGCCCGTTCCTGCTGGCCATCGCGGCGGGCATCGTCAGCGGCGGCACCGGCGCCGCCTTCATCGCCATGGTCAACCTGGCGCTGGCCGCCGACGCCGCGCCCTCGCAGCGGCTGATCTGGGGATACGTGGCGCTCTGCCTGGCCACGCTGGTCACCAAGTTCGTCTCCCAGAGCATGCTGTACCGGCTGTCCCAGGGCGCCGTCTACCACCTGCGCCGCCGCCTCATCGACGGCATCCTGGACGCCCCGCTGCGGACCGTGGAGCGGACCGGCACGGCGCAGCTCTACTCGGCGCTCGCCGACGACGTGGTGGTGATCGCCGACGCGCTGCCCGGCCTGCCGGGCATCTGCTCGGGCGCGGCGTTCGTGCTGGTGGCCATCGCGTACCTGGTGATCGTCTCGCCAGCGGTGGCGCTCGCCACCGGCGCCACGGTCGTCGTGGGCGTGCTGCTCTACCTGCTCGTCTCC
>NZ_JAGPXV010000792.1:0-2308 GCF_018070405.1 Micromonospora sp. D75 | reverse complement strand
CCAGTGAGGAGGGAGTAGGGGCGGTGATCGGGGGTGGGCCCGCGCCGCACCTGGTGGACTGAGTTGAGCCCCATCCGCTCCGCGAGCAGCGCGGCGCTCGCAGCGGCCGGGCTGGCCACCACGCTCACCGGCTGCGGGATCGGCGGGGAACCGCAGGACACCAGCCCCATCGTCATCGCCGCCGACCTGGAACTCTCCGGCGCGTCCGCGCCGGTCGGCAAGGTGTACCAGCGGGCGCTGGAACTGAAGGTCGAGCAGTTGAACTCGTCCGGCGCGCTGGGCGGCCGGAAGATCGATCTGCGGGTCAAGGACAACCGCTCCGACGCTGCGGAGTCCTTGCGGAACATCAATGATTTCAGCGGCGACTCACGGGTAAGCGCCGTCATCATGGGCGGCTGCAACGAATGCGCGGTGGGCGCGGCCCGCACCATCGGCGAGAAGCGCATTCCGACGATCGCACTGGCCTCCTCGAGCGCGGTCACCGAACCGGTGGGCGAACGGCGATATGTCTTCAGGCTCGCCCCGAACGCCGCCGACAGCGCCGCCGCGCTCGCCACCGAACTGGACCGGCGCGACATCCGCAAGGTCGCGCTGCTGCACAGCGCCGACGGTTACGGCCAGGAAGGGCTCACCGCGCTACGCCGGGAACTGGAAAAGACCACGGTGCGGCTGGTCGGCAACGAATCGGTGCGGCTCACCGACACCGAGGTCGGCACGCAGGTCAACGAATTGATCGCCGCCAAGCCGCAGGCCCTGATCCTCTGGACCACGCCGGAGCAGGCGACGCTGGCCGCGACCACGGCCCGGCAGAGCAAGTTCCGCGGGTCGCTGTTCTTCGACGCCGCGGCCGCCGGCGACCTCTTCCTGGGCCCGTCGGCCCGCTCCACCGAAGAGGCCACGCTGATCTTCACGCAGACCATGGTGATCGACGACGTGATCGCCACCACACCGGCCAAGGCGGCGCGCCGGCAGTGGTTCCAGGAGTACACCGCCCGCTTCGGCGGCTACAACGGCTTCTCCTCGTTCGCGGCCGACGCGGTCCAACTGATCGTGGACGCCGAGCAGCGCGCCGGTGGCGAACCGGGCACTGTCGACCGGGACGCGCTGCGCGACGTGCTGGAGACCTCGCAGCTGGACGGGCTGTCCGGGCCGATCCGGATGACGCCGGACAACCACTCCGGGTTGATGCCGCAGGCGTTGACGACGCTGGTGGCGCGTGGTGGGCGTTGGCGGCTCGCCGGTTAGTCACTGTTGGGGCGTGGCCCCACCGCAACCGGCTCCGGGCGGTCAGGCTTGATCCCTGCGCCGGTTGCGGGGGGGCCCACGCCTGTCGTGGTCGGCCGCCATCCGTGGGTTGAGGTCTACTTCCGAGGGTCAGCGGGCTGAGGTGGTGGCCTTCACCCAGGGCAGGGCCAGGCGCTCGACGAGGCTGAGGGCGGCGTAGAGCGCGATGCTCATCAGGGCCACCAGCACGATCGCCGCCCAGGCGGTGGCGGTGTCGCCGACGCCGTTGTACTGCAGGATCTGGTAGCCCAGACCGGGACGGTCCGAGTAGAACTCGCCGATCACCGCGCCGATCGCGGCCAGCGGCATGGCCACCTTGAGCCCGACGAAGATCTGCGGCAGGGCGGACGGGAAGCGCACCTTGCGGAACGACTGCCACCACGAGGCGTTCAGCGACCGGCTCAGCTCCGCCAGGTCCGCCGGCGTGGTGGTCAGGCCGGTGGCGGTGGAGAGCACGATCGGGAAGAAGCAGAGCAGGAACACCATGGTCAGAATGGGTTTCTGACCCCAGCCGACGGCCACCACCAGCAGCGGCCCGAACGCGATCTTCGGGACCGCGTTCACGGCCACCAGCAACGGCGCGAACATCCGCTCGACCCGGCGGGACGCGGCCAGCGCCATCCCGATCAGCACCCCGGCGGCCGACGAGAGCAGGAAGCCGAGCACTGTCATCCAGGTGGTGATGCCCAACGCGGGCAGCAGCACGTCGGTGGCGTTCGCGAGGGACTCCCCCACCGCCTGCGGCGGCGGCAGCGCGGCCGGGTGCACCAGGTTCAGCCCCGAGGTGACCAGCCACCAGCCGGCCACCGCGATCACCAGGCCGAGCGCGGGCAGCCCGACCGCAGCCGGACGCTCGGCGAACCCCCGCCGGACCGCCGGGCGCGGCTGCGGCGCCTCCGGCCGGGCCTCGGTCAACTGTGTCAACGTGTCCTCCTCTCTGCGCCGGTCGGTGCGACCGGCACGGGAAGGGGGTGCGCCCCCCCCGGGGTCCCGCGGGGGGCACCCCCCTTTGCCCCAGCGGTCC
>NZ_JAGPXV010000791.1:0-2316 GCF_018070405.1 Micromonospora sp. D75 | reverse complement strand
CGCCTCGGCCAGCGCGTCGGCGTCGCCGAACGGCACGTGCGTCACGTCGCCTGGTAGCGGGCGGAACGGGTCGGCCTTGGCAGGCTGCCCGGTCAGCGCCAGCGCGCCCATGGTCCGGCCGTGGAAGCCGCCGTGGGTGGCGACCACGTGCCGGCGGCCGGTGAGCCGGGACAGTTTGAACGCCGCCTCGTTGGCCTCCGCGCCGGAGTTGGCGAAGAACACCCGGCCGGGGCGGCCGGCCAGCGCGAGCAGCAGCTCGGCCAGCGCCACCGGCGGCTCGGCGACGAACAGGTTCGACACGTGCCCGAGCGTCGCGACCTGCTTGCTGACGGCGGCCACCACCGCCGGGTGGGCGTGGCCGAGCGCGTTGACGGCGATGCCACCGAGCAGGTCGACGTACTCCCGGCCGGTCTCGTCGGTCACGACGGCGCCGGAGCCGGAGACGAGCGCCAGCGGCGGCGTGCCGTAGTTGTCCATCATGGTGGCGTTCCACCGCTGCACCAGCGTGCTCATGAGTCGATCACCATGGTTCCGAAGCCCTCCGACGTGAACACTTCCAGCAGCGTGGAGTGGGCGACCCGGCCGTCGACGACGTGCGCGGCGGGCACTCCCCCGCGCACCGCCCGCAGGCAGGCCTCCATCTTCGGGACCATGCCCGACTCCAGGGACGGCAGCAGCTTCGCCAGGTCGTCCGCGGTGATCTCGCTGACCAGGCTGGACGTGTCCGGCCAGTCGGCGTACAGGCCCGGGACGTCGGTCAGCACGACCAGCTTGCGGGCGTCCAGCGCCACCGCGAGCGCGGCGGCGGCGGTGTCCGCGTTGAGGTTGTGCAGCACCCCGTCGGCGTCCGGCGCGACTGTCGAGATGACCGGGATCCGGCCGGCGGCGATCAGGTCGGTGACCGCCGAGACGTTCACCGACTCCACGTCGCCCACCTGGCCCACGTCGACCGCTTCGCCGTCCACGTACGCGGGACGGCGCACGGCGGTGAACAGCCCGGCGTCCTCGCCGGAGAGGCCGACCGCGTACGGGCCGTGCGCGTTGATCAGCCCGACCAGTTCCCGGCCGACCTGGCCGACCAGGACCATCCGGACCACGTCCATCGCCTCCGGGGTGGTGACCCGCAGGCCGCCCCGGAACTCGCTGGCGATGCCGAGCCGGCCGAGCATGGCGGAGATCTGCGGGCCGCCGCCGTGCACCACCACCGGCTTCAGGCCGGCGTAGCGCAGGAACACCATGTCGGCGGCAAACGCCCGCTGCAGTTCCGGGTCGACCATGGCGTTGCCGCCGTACTTGACCACGACGGTGGCGCCGGAGAAGCGGGCCAGCCAGGGCAGCGCCTCGATCAGCGTGGCGGCCTTGGCCTGGGCCCGGGTGAGGTCAGCACTCAAGTTCATGTGGAATAGGCCGAGTTCTCGTGTACGTACGCGTGGGACAGGTCGTTGGTCCAGATGGTGGCGGTGTCGACGCCGGCGTGCAGGTCGATCCGGACGGTGACGCCGCGGCCGGTGAGGTCCACCTTGGCGCGGTCCTCGGCGGCGGCGCCGCCCCGGCACACCCAGATGCCGTTGACCGCGACGTCGACGCCGTCCGGCTCGAACACGGCGGTGGTGGTGCCGACCGCGGCGAGGATGCGGCCCCAGTTCGGGTCGTTGCCGAACAGCGCGGTCTTGACCAGGTTGTTGCGGGCCACCGTACGGCCCACCTCGACCGCGTCGTCCTCGCTGGCCGCGCCGACCACCTCGATCGCGACCTCCTTGGTCGCGCCCTCGGCGTCGGCCAGGAGCTGCTGGGCCAGGTCGTGGCAGGCGGCGGTGACCGCGGCGGTCAGCTCCTCGGCGGTCGGCTCGATCCCGGACGCGCCGCTTGCCAGCAGCAGCACCGTGTCGTTCGTGGACATGCAGCCGTCGGAGTCGATCCGGTCGAACGTGATCCGGGTGGCGGCGCGCAGCGCGGCGTCCAGGGCGTCCGGCCCGGCCACCGCGTCGGTGGTGAGCACGCAGAGCATGGTGGCCATGGCCGGGGCGAGCATGCCCGCGCCCTTGGCCATGCCGCCGACGGTCCAGCCCGTACCCTGCGCCACTGTCGTCTTGGGCCGGGTGTCGGTGGTCATGATGGCCTCGGCGGCCGCCGGGCCGCCGTCGCGGGACAGGCCGCGCACCGCGTCGCGTACGCCGGGAAGCAGCTTGTCCATCGGCAGCCGCTCGCCGATCAGGCCGGTCGAGCAGACCGCGACCTCGCCCGCGCCGACGATGAGCCGCGCGTTCGCCGCGGTGATCGCGGCGGCGGTGTGCTCGGCGGTGGCGTGGGTGTCCT
>NZ_JAGPXV010000790.1:0-2317 GCF_018070405.1 Micromonospora sp. D75 | reverse complement strand
TCGGTGTCTCCGGGCGGCGGCTGGCCCGCACCACGTCGGACTTCCTGGTCGCCTCCCGGGCGGGCAGCCCGACCTGGAACGCCGCCGCGATCGGCGGGGAGTACCTGTCGGCCGCGAGCTTCCTCGGCGTCGCCGGGCTGATCCTCAAGTACGGCGTGGACGTGCTCTGGTACCCGGTCGGCTTCGCCGCCGGATACCTCGCGCTGCTGCTGTTCGTGGCCGCGCCGCTGCGCCGCTCCGGCGCGTTCACGCTGCCCGACTTCTGCGAGGTACGGCTCGGCTCCCGGCGGCTGCGGACGCTCGCCACCGTCTTCGTGATCTTCATCGGCTGGCTCTACCTGGTGCCGCAGTTGCAGGGCGCCGGGCTGACCCTGGCCACGCTCACCGGCTCGCCGTACCCGCTCGGCGCGCTGCTGGTCGCCGTGGTGGTGACCGCGAACGTGGCGCTGGGCGGCATGCGGGCGATCACCTTCGTGCAGGCGTTCCAGTACTGGCTGAAGCACACCGCGCTCGCCGTACCCGGGATCTTCCTGGCGTTGCAGTGGCAGGCCGACGCCCGCCCGGCGGTGACCCCGCCCGACGGGCCGACGTTCCGGACCGCGACCACCGTCGTGGTCGAGCACCGCGCGACGCTCACGCTGCCCGACGGCGACATCCGGGAGGTACGCCCCGGCGACCGCCTCGAATTCGCCGCCGGTGACCCGGTGCCGGAGGTGTCCGGCGCGGCGACCGGCCCCGCCGAGTGGCTGCTGCCGGACACGGCGGGGGAGAACGACAGAGGGCTGTTCGCCACGTACTCGCTGATCCTGGCCACGTTCCTCGGCACCATGGGCCTGCCGCACGTGCTGGTCCGCTTCTACACCAACCCCGACGGCGCCGCCGCCCGCCGCACCACGCTCGTGGTGCTGGCGCTCGTCGGCGTCTTCTACCTGCTGCCCACCGTCTACGGCGTGCTGGGCCGCATCTACACGCCGCAACTGCTTGTCAGCGGCCAGACCGACGCGGTGGTGGTGCTGCTGCCCGGGGCGGCGCTCGGCGACGGCACCACCGGCCGGCTGCTCGCCGCGCTGGTCGCGGCCGGCGCGTTCGCGGCGTTCCTGTCCACCTCGTCCGGCCTGCTCACCAGCGTCGCCGGGGTGATCTCCACGGATGTGCTGGGCCGCGGCTCGGTACGCGGCTTCCGGCTCGCCACGGTGATCGCCGGCGGGGTGCCGGCGTTGCTCTCGCTGAACGTCTCCGGGCTGGACGTCTCGCAGGTGGTGGGGCTGGCGTTCGCGGTGGCCGCGTCGAGTTTCTGCCCGCTGCTGGTGCTCGGCATCTGGTGGCGCGGCCTGACCGACCTGGGCGCCGCCGCCGGGGTGCTGGTCGGCGGCGGCGCGGCGGTCGGCGCGGTCCTGCTCACCGTGCTCGGTCCGCCGCTGACCGGATGGCCGGCGACGCTCACCACGCAGCCGGCCGCGTGGACGGTGCCGCTGGCGTTCACGGTGTGGGTGATCGTCTCCATGGCCAGCCGGCGGCGTCTCCCGCGTGACGTCGGCGCCACCATGCTCCGCCTGCACACCCCGGAGTCGCTGCGCCTGTGAGGCGGGGCCGCGCTCGCTCGGCCCCGCCTCACCTCCGCGCACCCGTCAGCAGGTGTCCGTGCCGGCACACAGCCGGTTCGCCACCGACCGGGCGGTACGGCGGGCCTCGGTGGGCGTGGTCTGGGAGTCGAGGCGGAGCTGCGCCACCAGATCGCCCTGCCGGACGACGAGCCAGCGACCGGGCCGCCCTCCGACGTCGCTTCCCACGAGAACGCCGTCGTCACCGCCGAGCGACTCCGCCATGATCGACAGCGAGTCGCCCGGCTGTTCCATCTCGCAGCCCGTGACCAGCTTGCGGAGATTCTTCATCACCGTGGTGGCGGACGTGCCCGAGTGCCGGGTCACCCGCTGGACGATCCAGTCGGTGGGCGAGTTGAACGCCACCGACCGGGTGGCCACCTCCCCGTCGGACAGCGTCGGCGACTCGTTCACGCAGAAGGAGGACATGAACTCCAGGGACCAGTCACCGTCCACCTTTCCCGTCTGCATCGTGAAGCCCGTCGGCAGGTCGGCGAGCTGGAGCGTCGCCGCCGCCGGAATCGTCCGGCTCGGCGTACGGCTGGTCGGCCCGCCGCCGATGCTGGCGGCCGGCTCTCCCGCGGTGCGACTCGGCGTCGGCGCCCCGCTCGCCGACGGCTCGGCCGACGGCGTGGTGCTCGGCGTGGGCGCCGGCGTCGGCGTGATCGGTTCGACTGTCGCCGGGGGCACCGGCGGCGGTGCGGCGTCCGGACGGG
>NZ_JAGPXV010000079.1:0-14413 GCF_018070405.1 Micromonospora sp. D75 | reverse complement strand
GGTGGCGGCATCCCGCAAACGTTCATGCCGCCACCTAGGCGAAGCGGTGGCGACCACGCGGGACCGGGCATGAGCACCGCCGCGGCGGGTACCCGTCCCGGACGGACACCGGCGGGAACCGAAGGAGCGGATATGAAGGTCCGAAGCTCCCTGCGCGCACTCAAGCGCAAGGCCGACTCGATAGTGGTCCGGCGCCGGGGCAAGCTGTTCGTGCTGAACAAGTCCGACCGGCGGCAGAAGGCCCGGCAGGGCTGAGCCCGATGGCGGACATCCTGATCACCGGGGCCGGCAGCGGGCTCGGCCGGGGCGCGGCGCTCGGGCTGGCCCGCGCCGGCCACCACGTGATCGCCGCGGCACAGATCTGGCCGCAGGTCCGCGAGCTGCGCGCCGAGGCCGAACGGGCCGGCGTCGCGCTGGACGCGATCAAGCTGGACGTCACCGACCCGGCCGACCGGGCCGCGGCTGCCCGCCACCGTGTCGACATCCTGGTGCTCAACGCGGGCCTGCAGGAGGCTGGCGCGGTGGTGGAGATCCCGATGGAGCGGGTCCGCCGCTCGTTCGACGTGAACGTCTTCGGCCACCTGCACCTGGCACAGGACCTCGTGCCGCCGATGCTGGCCCGGGGCGCCGGCAAGGTGGTCTGGGTGTCCTCGGCGGTCGGCGTACGGACCCGGCCGTTCATCGGCGTCTACGCCGCCACCAAACACGCGATCGAGGCGCTCGCCTGGGCCATGAAGGGCGAGCTGGAACCGCGCGGCGTCCGCGTTGCGGTGATCAACCCCGGCCCGTACCGGACCGGCTACAACGACACCGGCGTGGAGACCATGTCCCAGTGGTGGGACGAGTCCACCGCGCTGCTGCCGCGCCCTGACTTCGGCGACTACCTGGGCCACCAGCGCGACCCCCAGGAGATGATCGACGAGATGGTCCGCGCGGTGCCCGCCGACGACGGGCACCCGTACCGCACCACGTGCCCGCCGTCGCTGCGCGAGCAGCTCAGGGAGTTCGAGTCGCAGGTGTGGGACGCGACGTCGTGACGGCGGTGTCCGGGATGCGCTCCGGGTGGGCACCGCCGGTCAGCCGGGCCGCGGCGAAGCCGACCAGCGGACGGTAGATGCGCACCGAGTCGGCGAGCGCGGAGAAGTGCGAACCCGCGTTGCCCGCGTGGTAGCGGGTGGCGATGTCCACCTGTTCGACCGGCAGCCCGGCGCCCACCGCGCGCAGCAGCACGTCCATCTCGTACTCGAAGCGGTCGCCGGGGACGGTGACCAGCCAGTCCAGCAGCCCGGCCGGGTACGCCCGCAGCCCGGTCTGGGTGTCCCGCACGTCCCGCCCGGTCGCCAGCCGGAACGCGACCCGGGTCGCGGCGTTGCCGAACCGGCTGCGGGCCGGCACCTCGCCGTCGAACCGGCGCACGCCGAGCGTCATCGCGCCGGTGGCGCGCATCCGCCCGGCCACCCGGCACACGTCCTCCACGCGGTGCTGACCGTCGGCGTCCACACAGGTCACATCGTGTCCCGGGTGGCGCGTGGCGGCGTACCGGAAACCGGTGCGCAGCACCACGCCCTTGCCCCGGTTGACCCGGCGGCGCAGCACCTCGGCGCCCCGGTCGCGGGCCGCGCGCAGCACCCCGGCGGCGGCCGGGCCGCTGCCGTCGTCCACGACCAGCACCCGCGCCCCGGGCAGCGCGGCCCGCAGGTCGGTGACCAGCGGCGGAAGCCGGTCACCCGGCCGGTACACGGGCACGAGCACGATCACTGGACCTCCCGGGGTGGACTCGCCCGCCGGCACGGTCCGCCGGGTCGATCGAGGAGCGTCGTACCCCGGGCCCGCGACCGCGAATCACCGCCGGGGTGTGAGGCGTCCGATCCGGTCGGCCGCGCGGGTCAGCGCGCGCTCGCGGCGCA
The DNA here is from genome assembly GCF_018070405.1 of Micromonospora sp. D75. Taxonomy (NCBI): domain Bacteria; kingdom Bacillati; phylum Actinomycetota; class Actinomycetes; order Micromonosporales; family Micromonosporaceae; genus Micromonospora; species Micromonospora sp. D75. The sequence goes on along the minus strand of NZ_JAGPXV010000079.1, from coordinate 12,506 downwards.
GCGACGCCTCCGGAGTACGCACACCGAGATAGCCGAGCCGGCTGAGCGCCCGGACCGCCCGCTCGCGCCGGGCCGGCACCGGTTCGGGCGCGGTCACCGGCACGTCGGCCAGCGCCGGGCCGGACAGGCCGAGCACGCGCGCGGCGAGCAGCCGGACGCGGGGCAGGTGCCACGGGTGCGTGACCAGCCCGAGCGGGTGCCGCGCGGTGAACTCGGCCGCGCCGAGCAGCCCGTCCTGCACGGTGTGCGCCAGGTTCTGCAGCGTGGTGCGGGACCGGGTCTCGGCCGCCGACCGGGCGTACGCGTCGAGGCCGGCCTCGCGCGCCAGCGCCCGCATCAGCTCGCCCTCCCGGAATCCGGGCGGCGGACCGGGCGCCCCGGCCGGGCCGTGCGGCCAGCCGCCGGTGAACACGACCCGGGCGCCGGGCGCGCGGCGGAACTCCTCGGCGTGCGCGCGGACGTACGCCACCGCGGCCTCGGTGCGCGCGATGCTCTCGGCGGTGAGCCGGTAGCCGTCGTCGCCGGCCACCACGCCACGGCCGAAGACCAGCAGCACGGTGGCGGTCGGCGTCATCCCCTCACCGTACGTGTCACTCCTCCTCGGGGGGCCAGGGAGGCGTGCCGACGCCGGTGATGCGCACCCCGCCCCACGGGTCCACCTCGGTGAGCCGGGCCCGGGTGACGCGCTCGCCGATGCGGATCTCCACGTCGCGGCGGCCGGAGCGCAGCAGCCGCACCAGGCGTGGCTCCGGCTCGACGCGCCCGGCCCAGTGGTAGCGGCCGTCGACCGGCTCGAACCGGCCGCCGGCGTGCAGCCGTACCGGGGTGCCGGCGATCTCGGCCGTGCCCTGCCAGGTCACCTGTCGATCCGTTCGTGCGCGCGGGTCAGCTCCGGCGGCAGGTCCGCGCCCCGGCGGACCCCCTCGATGCCGCTCCACAGCAGCGTGGTCAGGTACTCGGTGAGCGCGGACCGGTGGATCGGCTGCCCGTGCGTGGTCCACCAGTCGCCGACCGCCTGCACGAACCCGACCAGCCCGTACGCCCACGGCTCGGCCGGCCCGGCGTCGAGACCGAGCGCGCGCAGCCGGTCGCCGATGACCCGGGCCAGCCCGGTGGCCACCTGCCGGCTGGTGCCGGCGACCACCTGCTGGATGCCGGGATGGCCGGACTCGTGCACCAGGAACCGGTAGAGCGAGGGCTCGAACTCCACCACGCTCAGGTACGCGTCGATCGTCGCCTCGACCAGCGCCCGCTCCTCGCGGACCTGCTCCACGGCGGGCGCGACGGCGGCCACCACGCGCGCCGCGACCACCTCGCTGACCGCGAGCCAGAGCTGCGCCTTGTCGGCGAAGTAGCGGTAGAGCACCGGTTTGCTGACCCCGGCGGTGGCCGCCACCTGGTCCATGTCGACGTTCGGGCCGTGCCGCAGCAGCGCCTGCACGGCGGCGGCGATCAGTTCCTGGCGGCGCTGTTCGCGGTGCTCCGCCCAGCGGTCACGCCGCCCTCCGGACCGTGGCGGGGACGGCTCCGGCGAGGGGTCGGGGCCATTGACATCGGTGGTGGTGCGTCGCATGCTACCACTCGTAACAGTTACTGGAAGTTACGTCAATATGGAGGGGTCATGGCCGGATTCCCGCGCGAGGCGGTAGCCGCCCGCCTCCTCACCGCCTCCGTGCGTACCAGCTACGACCCCCTGGTGGACGTCGACTGGTCGGCGCCACCAGTGCCCGGCGCGTACTGGCTGCCGCCGTCGCGCAGCAGCCTCTACGGCACGCCACTGTGGGACGGGCTGACCGAGGAGCAGCGGGTCGAGCTGACCAAGCACGAGGTGGCCAGCGCCGCCAGCGCCGGGATCTGGTTCGAGACGATCCTCATGCAGATGCTGATCCGGCACTACTACGACGCGGATCCGACCAGCCGGCACGCCCAGTACGCGCTGACCGAGGTCGCCGACGAGTGCCGGCACTCCATCATGTTCGGCCGGCTCATCGAGGCCACCGGCGCGCCCGTCTACCGCGCCGAGCCCGTCGACCACCTGCTCGGGCGCTGGCTCAAGGCCACCGCCACCGGCCCGCAGATGTACGCGGCCATCCTGATCGCCGAGGAGATCCTCGACTCGTTCCAGCGCGAGATCATGGCCGACGAGTCGTTGCAGCCGCTGATCCGGATGGTGTCGCGCATCCACGTGGTGGAGGAGGCCCGGCACGTGCGCTTCGCCCGCGACGAGCTGGCCCGGCAGGTGGAGGCGGCCGGGCCGGTCGCGCTCACGTACGCGCGGCTGGTGATCGGGCGGGCCGCGTACTCGATCACGCGGCGGCTGGTGCACCCGCGGGCGTACGCGTCGGTCGGGATCGACCCGGCGGCCGGTCACGCCGCGGCGCGGGCCAACCCGCACTGGCGGGCCACACTGCGCTGGTCGGCGCAGCGGATCGCCGAGCATCTGACCGAGCTGGGTCTGGTGGCCGGGCCGGGTCGGCTGCTGTGGCGCCGGGCCGGGTTGATCGAGGGCTGACCGGCGGCGACCCGAAGGGGAAGGATCGCCGCCGGCCGCCCGGTCAGGAGGTCGGGAAGTTGTCGGGGGTGCGGATCCGGTCGCGCATGTACGCGCCGGACTGCGTCAGCACCGACGTCCCGCTGAACGAGCCGGACGCGCACGTGCCCGGCCGCAGCGCGGCCGAACCCTCGGGGGCGTCGGAGAACGTCCAGTTGGCGTAGCTGATCTTCAGCCGGTCGAGCAGGTCGAGCCAGGCGTTGCTGCTGGCGACGTCGACGGCGCCGTCGCCGGTGTAGGTGACGGTGCCGAACTCGGTGACGAACAGCGGCAGCCGGGAGGCGGCCCGCTGCACCTCGTTGCGGTAGTTGTCCTGGTGCGAGGCGGCGTAGAAGTGGAACGTGTACATGATGTTCTGCGCCCGCACCGGGTTGTTCACGATCTCGTCGGAGTTGCTGCCGTCGGACACGCCCAGCGAGGACCAGCCGCGGGTGCCGACGATGATCACCGCGTCCGGGTCGTTGGCCCGGATCACCGGGATGACCTGCTCGGCGTAGTTGCGGATGGTGGACCAGCTGACCCCGTTGGGCTCGTTGGTGATCTCGTAGATCACGTTCTTCTTGGCCGCGTTGCGCGCGGACACGTTGGCGAAGAACGTCTTGGCCCGGTCCAGGTTGTACATCGGGTCACCGGGGGTCAGCGTGTGGAAGTCGATGAGCGCGTACATGCCCCGGGCCTCGGCCTTGTCCACGAGCGTGTTCACCTGGGCGGTGAAGCCGGCCGGGTTGGTCTCGTAGCCCTGCTCCTGCACGTACATCGAGATGCGCAGCAGGTCCGACTGCCACTCGTCGGCCAGCACGTCGAGCGAGGTGTCGGTGTAGCAGTTGGCGAACCACTGCAGGCCGTGGGTGCTCATGCCGCGCAGCTGGATCGGCCGCCCGTACTGGTTGCAGAGGTTGACCCCGCAGACCTGGAGCTGGCCGTTGATCGCGACCGGGGTGGTGCCGGTCGGCGGCGGCGTCGTGGGCGGGGGAGTGGTCGGCGGCGGGGACGTGCTGGGCGGCGGGGTGCTCGGCGGGGGCGTGCCGGTGCCGCCGGTGCAGACCGTGCCGTTGAGCGTGAACGAGGTGGGGCTCGGGTTCGACCCGGTCCAGGAGCCGTTGAAGCCCACAGTGGTGCTCGCGCCGGTGCCGAGCGCGCCGTTGTAGTCCGCGCTGCGCGCGGTGACCGAGGAGCCGCTCTGCTGCCAGGTGGCCGACCAGCCCTGCACCACGCGCTGGCCCCCGTCGGGGAAGGTGAAGCCCAGCGTCCAGTTGCTCACCGGGTCGCCGAGGTTCCTCACCGCGACCGTGGCGGTGAAGCCCCCGGGCCACGAGTTGGTGGTGTAGGTGACGGCACAGCCGGTCGCGGCCATCGCGTCCGGCGACGGCAGGACGGCCGTCGCCGCCAGGGCGAGCGCGCCGACCGCGCCGCCGACGAGCAGGTGCCGCCGGGACGGGCGGGGAATCGAGAACATGCGGGAAGGTCCCATCGCTTGATGGTGATCGGACGGTGCCCGTCGTGAACCTGCCCGGAAAGCCCGACGCGGCGGCCTGGGGGAGCGCTCCCAGGGCCGAGCGTAGAGGCGGATGCCGATGCGTGCAACAGCCGGCGGCTCAGCGGCCGCCGCGCCGCCCGCCGTAGAGCCGCAGCGCGTTGCAGACGTCGAACACGCCCGGCACGTCCCAGGCCAGCTCGGCGGCGACCAGGCGGGTCTCCGGGTCGGCCACCAGACCGGCGAGGATCACCACCCGGTTCTGCACCGTGACGGTGATCTGCTGCCGCCGGGTGGTCCAGTCGGCGCTGAGCCGCTGGGCGACGAGCGAGGCGAGCCGGGTGTCCGCGTCGTCGGGCTCCGGCTCACGGCCGGTGTACGGGAACTCGGGGTACGGCCAGGGCATCACCACGGGGAGGGCTCCTTCTGTTCGGTCATGACCGCGCGCCGGGACGCGGATCCCGGCGCCGGGGCGCGGCCGTCGACGACTGTGAAGACGCCGTCGAGCCGCATCGTGTGCAGCACGGTGAGCACGAAGCGCGACGGCGAGAGCAGGCACAGCCGGCGGCCGTCGCGCCGGGCGTCCTGGTGCGCGCGCACCAGCAGGCCGAGCCCGGCCGAGTCGATCACCTCGAGCGCGGACAGGTCGACCAGTTCGCGGTCGCCGCGCACGGAGCGTTCCGCGATCGCCCGGCGTACCGCCTCGGCGGGATCGACGTCGGCGGCGGCCGGGGTGCCGGCCACCTGCTCCAGGTCCTCGGTGCCCAGGCCGTCCTCGGCGACCGTGGCCCGGACGCTGCACCGGGGGCAGTGGTGCGGGCCGGACGCGAAGGGCGAGCCGACCCAGTCGTGCTCGAACACGAGCGTCCACACCACCTCGGCGTCGGGCAGCGTCGCGCCCGCGCCGGTGACGCTGTCGCCGCAGCCGTCGCAGATGAGCATCATCAGGTGGTCCGCGGGGACGACTGTCACACCTCCTCCTTCCGCCGGGCGCCCGGATCGGGCGCCTGCCGGTCCGCGCCCGTGCCGCCCGCCGTCACCACCGCCAGCACGACCGCCACGGCCGCGAACGCGGTCTGCGTCACCAGGGACAGCAGCGGCGAGGCGTCGGGGCGGCGGTCCACCAGCCCGACCACGATCGCGCCGAGCAGCGCGGCGGCCACGCCGAGCGCCAGCGTCAGCCAGACCGGGACGGCCTTGCGTCCCGGCACGACGAGCCGGCCCACGCCACCGACGGCGAGACCCACCACGAGTGCTCCGACGAGCGTGCTTCCGGTCACGGCCCCTCCTCAGCGGGGTGCGGACGCGACCCGGGCCCGGCCGCGCGCAGCCGGACGGGGCGTGTCGACGACGGGTACGGCGCCCAGCCCGGAGGTCTGCAGGATGCGCCGGATCCGTGGGTGCGGGTTGCTCAGCGTGAGCACGCCGTCCTGCCGCGCCAGCCGCCGGTGCACGTCCAGCAGCAGCGCGACCGCGGCGGCGTCCACATGCCGGCACCCGGCGAGGTCGATCGTCAGCTCGCGGGGGCGCAGCGCGAGGATGCGGTCCAGCACGTGCGCGACCTCGGGCAGCCCGGCGAGGTCCAGTTCGTCGGTGATGTCCACCCGCACGTGCGGCACGGCGGACTCCGGCGGGGACGGCAGGGTAGCGGGCATCAGGTCGCTTCCGTGGCGGGTTCAGTGTCGATCCCCACTCTGCGCAGCGATCTTGGAGGTCCCCGGACGGTTGTATGACGGTTCGATGACAAAAACCACGAACGGCCCACGCGGTTGGGCTACCCGTGCCCGGCCGGTCATGATGCCCATATGACGGCCGTACTGGTGATCGAGGACGACGACCGCATCCGGCTCGCGCTGCAGCTCGCCCTGGAGGAGGAGGGCTACGAGGCGTACGGCGCCCCGACCGCGGAGGACGGGCTGCGACGGCAGCGGGAGAAGCCGTCCGACTACGTGCTCGTCGACCTGATGCTGCCCGGCATGAACGGGTTCGACTGCATCCGCCAGCTGCGCCGCGACGACGACGTGCCGGTCGTGGTGATCAGCGCCCGCGACGACACCCACGACATCGTCGCCGCGCTGGAGGCCGGCGCCGACGACTACGTGGTGAAGCCGGTCGCGATCAAGGAGCTGTCGGCCCGGCTGCGGGCGCTGCGCCGGCGGGTCCGCACCGTGTCCGGGCCCGCCCCCGCCCAGTTCTTCGGCGAGCTGGAGATCAGCGCCGAGGCCGGCGAGGTGCGCCGCTCCGGACGGCCGGTCCCGGTCACCCGCACCGAGTTCCGGCTGCTCTGCGAGCTGGCCGAGCACGCCGGCCGCGTGCTGTCCCGCCAGCAGTTGCTCAGCCGGGTCTGGGGCTACGAGACCGGCGACGAGCGGCTCGTCGACGTGCACGTCGGCCGGCTGCGGCAGAAGATCGAGTCGGACCCGGCGAACCCCCGCCACCTGGTCACCCTCCGCGGCCTCGGCTACAAGCTGCAGCGATGACCCGTCCCGGACTGCGCGCCCGCGTCACCGCGGCGTTCGCCGTCGGCGCGTTGCTGCTGTCCGCGCTGATGGCCCTCTTCTCGTACGACCTGACCCGGCGCTCGCTGCTCGACGAGCGGGAGCGCACCGCGGTGCGGGCCGCCTACTACGACGCGGCGGTGGTCCGCTCCGGCCTGGACACCGGTACGCCGGACGTGGTGGCGGTGCTGCGCTCGCTCGACACCGGCAGCGCCCGCCGCCCGCTGCTGCACCTGCCCGACGGCTGGTACGCCCGCACCGCCGACGTGGGCGCCAGCTCCGTGCCGGTGGAGTTGCAGCGCATGGTCGCCGACGGCAAGCCCGCGGTGCAGCGGATCCGCCTCGACGGGCAGCCCGCGCTGCTGGTCGGCGTGCCGCTGCCCGGCGCGCTCGGCTACTACGAGCTGACCTCGCTGCGGGAGGTCGAGGAGACGTTCCAGGTGGTGGGCCTGGCGCTGATCGCCGTGGCGATCATGGTGGCCGGGGCGGGCGCGGCGCTCGGCTGGTACGCCACCCGGCACAGCCTGCGGCCACTGACAGCGGTCGCCGACGCGGCGGAACGGATCGCGGGCGGGGACTTCGCCACCCGGCTCGATCCGACCACCGACCCCGACCTCACCCGCCTGTCCAGCTCGTTCAACGAGATGGTCGACAAGCTGGTGCACCGCATCGAGCGGGACCGGCGCTTCGCCGCCGACGTGAGCCACGAGCTGCGCTCGCCGTTGCAGACGCTGGCCGCGGCGGCGAGCGTGCTGCACCGCCGCCGCGAGCACCAGGACGAACGCACCGCCACCGCCGCCGGCCTGGTGGCCGACGAGGTGACCCGGTTCCAGCGCCTCGTCGACGACCTGATCCAGCTGGCCCGCACCGAGCAGCCGGCGCACCGCGAGATGGTCGACGTGGTGGAGCTGGCCCGGGCCGCCTGCCGGGAACGATCGCTGCCGGAGAGCCTGGTGCAGGTGGCAGGCGACGTCCCGCACGAGTGGTGGGTCGACCGGCGCCGGTTCGCGCAGACGCTGCTGAACCTGGTGGAGAACGCCGAGCGCTACGGCGGCGGCCCGGTCGCCGTACGCCTGGGCGGGGGCGACGGCGTGGGCGTGCTGGAGGTCGACGACGACGGACCGGGCGTGCCGCCGGGCGACCGGGAGATCATCTTCGACCGGTTCGTGCGGGGCCGGGCGGCGCACGACCGCGCCGGCACCGACGGCACCGGACTCGGCCTCGCCCTGGTGGCGCAGCACGCCGACGCGCACGGCGGGTCGGCGCGGGTGCTGGACCGCGCGCCCGGCGCCCGTTTCCGGGTCGAGCTGCCCGGAGCGCTCCGGTGAGCCGGCGGCGGCTCGCGCCCGCCCTGCTCGCCGTGGCGCTGCTCGCCGGCTGCGGGGTGCCGGTGGACGACGAGCCCCGGCTCGTGCAGACGCCGCCCGGGGCCTTCCCGACGCCTGCGGCGTCCTCGACCGCCGACGGGGACGGGCGGGTGGACGAGCCGTTCTGCTTCGTCCGGGACGACGGCCTGGTCGTGGTCAACCGCCGGGTGGACGGGCTGCCCGGGGTGGACACGCACCTGCAGCACCTGCTGGCCGGTCCCGGTCCGGGGGAGCGCCGCCAGGGGCTGTCCACGGCGCTGCCGGGCACGGTGGCGGTGGCCGGGGCCACGCTGGCCGGCACGGTGGCCACCGTCGACGTGCGCCAGGCCGGTGAGGAGACCGGCCGCAACGACGAGGTGCTGGCCTTCGGGCAGATCGTGTGCAGCCTCACGCAGCGACCGGACGTGTACAGCGTCGCGTTCCGCCGCGGCGGGCAGCCGCTGGAGGTGCCGCGCGCGGACGGAAGCCTCTCGGTGCTGCCGCTCACCGCTGCCGACTACCGCCCGTTGATGCCACGCTGATCGCCGTTGCTCGCCTCTATGTCCGGATATGACACTAAATCTCCATCGTCCGTTCGGTTGATTTGGCCATGGCTTTTGGTCTAGTGTGGCTGGCACGACCGGTGTGGGAGGCCACCCGTTCTCCGAGGACAGGAAGGGCAGCATGACCACGATGACCATGGCATCGACCGCGACCGAGGTGCAGCGCGCGCCGCAGACCGGTGAGGAGTCCCGTGCCAGCGAGCTGATCGCGGCGCTCGCCGCGCTGCCCGCCGGCCACCCGCAGCGGGCCGCCCTGCGCAACCAGGTCATCGAGGCGTGGCTGCCGCTGGCGAACCACCTGGCCGCCCGCTACAGCGGGCGCGGCGAGCCGGCCGGCGACCTCGCGCAGACCGCCGCGCTGGGCCTGATCAAGGCGGTGGACCGGTTCGACGCCTCGCGCGGCGTCGACTTCGCCGGCTTCGCCATCCCGACGATCCTCGGCGAGATCAAGCGGCACTTCCGCGACCGCACCTGGACCATCCGGGTTCCGCGCCGCCTGCAGGAGCTGCGGCTGCGCATCTCCGAGGCGAACAGCACGCTGACCCAGACGCTCAACCGGGCCCCGACCGTCGCCGACATCGCCGCCCACCTCGACGTCACCGAGGAAGAGGTGCTCGAAGGCCTGGAAGGCGCCCGCGCCTACAACGCGGTGTCGCTGTCCACCCCGATCGGCGACGGCGACAGCGCCACCGAGCTGGGCGACACCCTCGGTGCCGAGGACAACGAGTACGAGCTGGCCGAGCTGCGCGCCTCCCTCGGCCCGGCGCTGGCCACGCTCGACGAGCGGGAGCAGAAGATCCTCACGCTGCGCTTCTACGGCAACCTGACCCAGAGCGAGATCGCGGCCCGCGTCGGTGTCTCCCAGATGCACGTGTCCCGGCTGCTCGCCCGCGCCCTGACCAAGCTGCGCGGCCAGCTCACCGAGGCCTGAGCCACACACGTACCGCGACCCCCGCCGGCCCGTGACGGCGGGGGTCGCGTCGTGTGTCACCAGCGCGACGGCGGTGGCGGCGGCACCAGCGGCGGACGGTCGTCGCAGGTGATGGTGTTCGGCAGCAGCCACGGGGCCAGCCAGCCGCCGTCGTTGCCGCCGAGGTCGGTCAGGGCGAACTCCGACCCGGCCGGGGTGAAGTGGAACGACCCGCAGTTGTTCACGCCGACCGCGCCCACGTTGCGGGCGTCGACGTTCGCGAAGCTCGCCCCGCCCGCCGTACGCGCGCTGACCACCGACGTCCCGGCGCCGTCGACCCGGATGTCCCGGAAGCGGACGTTGTCGATGCGGACGCTGTCCTTCACCGGCCAGTCGCTGACCAGCATGATCGCGTTGTAGGTGCTGTCCAGGTACGCGTCGCCGCTGACCAGGATGTCCGCGTCGATGCTGCGGTCCAGCGCGTAGAACCAGATCGCGCCGAGGCCGATGTTCCAGTTCAGGTCGTACGTGCCGGCCCGCACCGCGGTGTTGCCGGTGATCCGCAGCCGGCCGGTGAACGGCTCCGCCCCGAACCGGGAGCCCACCTGGATCGCGCTGCCCTCGCGTACCGGGTCGGCGATCAGGTTGTGCGCGACGGTCAGGTCCGCGCCGCCGTACAGCGCGATGCCGTTGGCGAGCACCGGCGACTGCACCGTGTTGTACGCGAACGTGTTCGACGCGTTCGCCGTGCCCTCCGACCACATGGCGAGGGCGTCGTCGCCGCTGTTGCGGACCACCGAGTTCGTCACCGAGGAGCGGGTGACGCCGGTGTGGAAGTTCAGCCCGTCGGCGATCTGGTCGGCGATCACGGTGTTCGTGACCCGCAGGCCGGTCATCGGCCCGTCGAACCACATGCCGACCTTCGTGTGGTGCAGGTAGAGGCCGTCGATCGTGCTGTGGCTGAGCGCCCCGCCGATGGCGTTGACCTGGTCGGTGTCGATCCGCTCGCGTACGTCGCCCTCGATCGCGAAGCCGGACAGGTGCACGTCGCTGCTGCCGCCGTCGGCGGCGTCGCGGCCGTAGAAGCCGACGCCGGTGTGCCGGGAGCCGTCGGGCGCGGGCGTGTCCAGCGTGACCTCGCGTCCCCGCACGATCGTGTACCAGCTGCCCGCACCGGCGATCGTCACGTCGTCCACGACGATGTGCCGGTTGACCTGGTAGGTGCCGGGCGGCAGGTAGAGCGGGCGGTCCACCCGCCGCGCGTACGCGACGGCCCGGTCGAGGGCGTCTGCGGACTCCCGCCGGCCGGTCGGGTCGGCGCCGAAGGACAGCGCGTTCACCGCGCGGGGGACCACGCGCGGCGGCGCGACCAGGTGCGCGTCCACCAGGTCGATCACCGTCCACGCGGCGGCGGTGCCGCGCGGCGCGGTCAGCCGGACCACCTCACCGGCCCGATGGGTACGGCCGAGCAGCAGCCGCTGCTCGTCGTAGAAGTGGTGCGGCCGGAACGGCTTGCTGATCACCGGCGCGGGCGTGGTGGCCGCCGGCACGCAGGAGCACTCGGTGATCCACCAGTCCGGGTGCAGCAGGTCGGCGCCGGGGTCGTTGGTGAACGGGTACTGGTTGTAGAGCCAGGCGTACTGCGAGGTCAGCGTCATGGTGCGGGCGGGCGCGTGCCCGACGGACACCCGCAGCGGCGCGGTGATCCCGCCGCCGCCCGGCGCGTCCGGGATGCTGTAGCGCACGGTCAGCGCGTTCGTGGGCCGGGGGAGCGTGAGTTCGACGTGCTGGCCGGGCAGCAGGCGCACGGCGCGGCGGCCGGACGCCTCACCGGCGAGTGTGTACGCCGACCGGTCCGGCCCGATCACGGTGCCGGTGGTCCGGCCGTGTTCCGCCTCCTGCTCGACGTAGTCCACAGTCGCACCGCGACCGGCGACGAGCGCGGGGTCCAGCCCGGCGCGGGTCACCACGGGGGCCGGTCCGCGCGGCGGGCCGGCCGTGGCGGCGCCGGACGGTACGAGCAGGGCGGCGGCGGCGAGCGCCGCCGCGAGGATCCTCGGCACGCTCCGCGACATCGGAGCACCCACTTTCTCGGGGGACGGGGTGGCCTCGGCGGCGCAGGCCATCGACAAGGGTCCTCATGTTATTCCGGTGCTCTGTTGACTTTCAAGCATCAATCTGCTCGCATCTTTCGGACCTCTTGTCGGCCGCCTTGGCAAGAACCGATCCGTCCGGCTGTTCATTTCTTGCAAGAATCCGACGTACGATTGCCGCCGTGACGAAGCGCCTGACCGAGGTGGCCCGCAAGGCGGGCGTCAGCGAGGCGACGGTGAGCCGGGTGCTCAACGGCCGCGGCGGCGTGTCCGAGGCGACCCGGACCGCCGTGCTGACCGCCCTCGACGTACTCGGCTACGAGCGCCCGAGCAAGCTGCGCGGCGAGCGCGCCCGCCTGGTCGGCCTGGTGCTGCCGGAGTTGCAGAACCCGATCTTCCCGGCGCTGGCCGAGGTGGTCACCGGCTCGCTCGCGCAGCGCGGCTTCACCCCGGCGTTGTGCGCCCGCACCATCGGCGGCGTACCGGAGTCCGGGTACGTGGAGATGCTGCTCGACCACCAGGTCAGCGGCGTCATCTTCGCCGGCGGCTCGTACGCGCTCGCCGACGCCTCGCACGAGCACTACCGGCGCCTCACCGACCGGGGCCTGCCGGTGGTGCTGGTGAACGCCGGCGTCGAGGAGCTGGGTTTCCCGCGCGTGTCCACCGACGACGCGGTCGCCGTCGAGCAGGCGTACGGCCACCTGCGCTCGCTCGGCCACGACCGGATCGGCATGGTGCTCGGCCCGGCCGACCACGTGCCCTCGCGCCGCAAGCTCGACGCCATGGTCCGGGCCGCCGGCTGGGGCGAGGACCGGTCCATGGTGGAGCGGTCCAGCTTCTCCATGGAGGGCGCGCGGGTCGCCGCCACGAAGCTGATCGAGCGCGGCGCGACCGGCATCGTCTGCGCCAGCGACGTGCTCGCGCTGGGCACCATCCGGGCCGCCCGGCGTTTGGGCTGCGCGGTGCCGGCCGACGTCTCGGTGGTCGGCTTCGACGACACGGCGTTCATGACCTGCACCGACCCGCCGCTGACCACGGTGCGCCAGCCGATCGAGACCATGGGCCAGGCCG
>NZ_JAGPXV010000789.1:0-2318 GCF_018070405.1 Micromonospora sp. D75 | reverse complement strand
TCCTCCGGCAGCACCCGCTCGCCGCCGCCGATGCCACCGGCGAGCGTGTCGAACTGCGCCGGCAACGGCACGCCTACCGAGCGCAGCGTCTCCGGCATGTTGAGCCGCCCGAGGAACCAGCCCGCGCGGAGGTTGCTCCGGTCCGGCTGCTTCGCCGGCCGGTAGACCCGCGGGCCGCCCTTGGCCAGGGGAAAGAGGTCGTAGGTGCGCTGCGGACCGGCGGCGACGTGCACCACCACCGTGTACTTCGGACCGAGGTCCGCGGCGGCCGGGCCGCGCAGCTGGCCGGTCGCGCCCAGCCACTTGATCTGGTCGATCACCAGGTGGACGTCGGCCGACCGGCTGTCGGTGCGCAGCCGCAGCGGCTCGTCGAGCTTGTCGCCGGTGATGTCGACGCCGGTCGGGGCGGGCGCGGGCGTCGGTTTCGGGGCGGCGTGGGCCGCCGTCGCGCCGGTCAGAGCCAGTGTGCACGCGAGGGCCGCCATCGTCCCGGTCACGGCGATCAGCAGCCGTCTCACCTTCCGGATCATCGCCGCCTCCTCGCCCCGTTCGATGGCTGGCTTCCGCTGCAGTCACACTGGACCGGTGTCCACCACAAAGACTCCGCAGAACGGCGCTCGGTTGCAGCAGGTGGAAGAGTATTTGGAACTATTTGCGAGCTGAGACCGACCAACGAGCGGTCGATGATCATCGGCCGGATCTTACCCGGACGGAGGGAACCATGGGGGGCAGGGTCGCCCGTACGGCGCGTACCTGGGTGGTGGTGCTCGGGGTGGTGGCGGCGTTCGCGCTGCTGCCGGCCGCGCCGGCCGCCGCGCACAACTCGCTGACCGGCAGCGATCCGCGCGACGGGGCCCGGCTGGCCGCCGCGCCGGAGCGGATCGAGCTGCGGTTCCTGGCCACGCCGAAGGAAGCCACGACCGAGGTCACCGTCACCGGGCCGGACAACGTGGCCGCTGCCGGCGGCGCGCCGACCTTCTCCGGCAAGCGGGTGACCGTGCCGTTCCGGCCGGGCGCGGCCGGGCTCTACATCGTCACCTACCGGCTGGCCTCCGACGACGGCCATCCGATCAAGGGGGAGATCCGGTTCACCCTGACCACCGGCACCCCCGCCGAGGCGCCGTCGGCGAGCGCGTCGCCCACGAGTGCCGCCCCCGCCGCGCCTACCAGCGCGGCGCCGAGCCCGACCCCGGCCGCCGCCGAGGCGGACGACGACGGGGGTACGGGCTGGCTGTGGGCGGCCGGCGCGGTGGTGGTGCTGGCCGCTCTGGGCGGCGGGCTGCTGCTGCGCCGCCGGGCCGCCCGCCGCTGACGCCGGCCGGTCAGCGGGAGCCGGCTCGCGGGGAACACTCCGCGTGACGCGGCCGGCGCAACGATCGCCGAAAACGCATATGCCTCTGAGTCATAATCATGACTCAGAGGCATATCGCTCGACAGGGTTACCTTCTCCCGGCCACGACACGCCCGGGCCGTCGGCGGGCCTGCCGCTCAGACCAGGCGTACGCGGGCGGCGCGCAGCCGGGTCAGCGTACGGTCGCGGCCGAGCACCTCCAGCGACTCGAACAGCGGCAGCCCGACGGTGCGGCCGGTGACCGCGACCCGTACCGGCGCCTGCGCCTTGCCCAGCTTCAGCCCGCGCTCCGCGCCGACCGCCTCCAGCGTGGCCTTCAGCGACTCGGCGTCCCAGGACTCCAGCGCCTCGAACGCGACGATCGCCGCGTCCAGCAGGTCGGCCGCGCCCTCCTTCATCGCCTTCGCCCACGCCGCCTCGTCGATCAGCGGGTCGGCCAGGAAGAGGAAGTCGACGTTCGGCACGATCTCGCTGAGCACCGCGATCCGGGTCTGCGCCAGCGGAGCCACCGCCGCGAACGCGGCCGGGTCGAACTCCTCGGGCTGCCACGGCGGCGGGGCGATGGTGTCGGTGCCGGTGAGCCACGGCTGGCAGGCGGCGACGAAGTCCTCCACCGGCAGCGCCCGGATGTAGTCGCCGTTGAACGCGCGCAGCTTCTTCTCGTCGAAGAACGCCGGGGACGGGTTGACCTCGTCCAGCCGGAACTCCTCCTCGATCACCGACCAGGGCACGATCTCCCGGTCGCCCGACGGCGCCCAGCCCAGCAGCATCAGGTAGTTGCGCATCGCGTCGGCGAGGTAGCCCTCGTCCCGGTACGCCTCCAGCGCGACCTTGTCCCGCCGCTTGGACAGCTTCTGCCGCTTCTCGTTCACCACCACCGGCACGTGCGCCCAGATCGGCGGCTTGACCCCGAGCGCGTCCCACAGCAGCTGCTGCTTCGGGGTGTTCGGCAGATGCTCCTCGGCCC
>NZ_JAGPXV010000788.1:0-2350 GCF_018070405.1 Micromonospora sp. D75 | reverse complement strand
GGCGCCCGGCCCGCTCAGACCACCGCGGGCTGGGCCTCGACGGCCATGGCGAGCGAACCGAGCAGCGCGGCGTCCTGCGCGAAGTCCGACAGCACGATCTCCGGCGGATACGGCAGCGTGTGGGTGAGCCGTTCGGTCAGCAGCGCCCGCACCAGGTCGTTGCCGGCGACGCTGCCCACCAGCACGATCCGCTGCGGGTCGAGCACGAGGCAGCAGGTGACGAGGTGGCGGGCGAGTTCGTCGACGCGTCGGCGGAGCTGTTCGCGTACCTCGCCCGGCTGTTGCGCGGCCGCGCACAGACCGGCCGCCCGGCCGTCCACGCCCAGCCGCTGCGCCAGCTCGTCCAGGGCCCGGCCGGAGAACGTCGCCTCCAGCATCGGTTCCAGGCGGGGCGGCCAGCTGTGGTCGGTCAGCCCGTAGGCGATCTCCCCGGCGGCGCCGTGGCGGCCCGGCAGCACCTCGCCGTTGACGGTGACCGCCGCCGCGACGCCGGTCCCGAGCCCGACGACGAGTCCCGGGTCCGCGTCGCGCAGCGCCCCGAGCCGCAGCTCGGCGTGGGCGGCTGCCTTCAGGTCGTTCGTGACCCGCACGTGCGCCAGGTTCAGGTGGGCGCGGACCGCGTCAGCGAGCCGCAGCTGCTCCCAGCCGGGCACGTTCGGCGCCAGTTCGATGCCCTCGTCGTGGACCACGCCGGGCGAGGCGATGCCCGCCGCGACGAGCGTGCCGCCGGTCTGCTCGGCGAGTTCGCGGGCCCGGTCCAGCGCCCGGGTGAGGGCCTGCTGCGCGCCCTGCTCGGCATTGGTGGGCAGGCGCTCGGAGACGAGCAGCCGGCCGTCGGCGTCGCCCACGCCGATGGCCATCTTGGTGCCGCCGAAGTCGATGCCGAGCAGGCGCGGATTTGCCGGTCGTTCCATGGTGATGTCCGTCGGTCCAGATCACGTGGTCGCCGCGACACGACGTCCGCGACCACGGCCAGCTGCGTCTGTCGCCCCGTCACGGGCCTACCCTCGCCGCGACCGCCTCGGCGAGAGCCGTGTCGGCACGGGTCAGCCGCTCGCGCAACGCCTGCGCCCGCTCCTGCACCGCGTCGAGCATTGTAGACAGTCGTCCGACCTGGTCCCGGACGGCCGCCTCGCCGGGCCCGTCGGCCTGGGCACGGCGCAGCACGAGTTCGGGGCGGACCGCGGCGGCCAGCAGGTCCCGCACCGCGGCGTCGTCGAGCGTCAGACCCAGCTCGGCGGCGGTGGACCGGACCAGGTCCCCGGTCCAGGTGGCGGGCGCGCCGCCGCGTACCAGCCGGCCGAGCAGCGAGTGGGCACCCCGGAACGGCACACCATGGCGGGCCAGCGCGTCGGCCGCGGCGGTGGTGGTGGCGCCGGAGGCGACGATCTCCTCAGCGGACGGCGGGCGCAGCGGGTCCAGCTTCTCGATCAGGCCGCCGAGCAGCGAGAAGAACCGGTACGCCCGGTCGTCGCCGTCCCAGAGGCGGGCCTGCACGTCGGTGGTGGCGTTGTTGGAGTCCTCCCACCAGGCGGCGCCGACGTTGTTCAGCACGCTGGCCGCGTCGGCCGCCGCGGCGCCCGCCATCGAGACGAGGTGCTCCAGCACCACCGGGTTGCGCTTCTGCGGCATGATGCTGCTGCCCTGGGTGAACTCGCCGGGCGTGACCACCCAGCCCCAGCTCAGCCAGTCCATCAGCGTGCGGGCCAGCCGGGCCCCGGTGGCGAGCGCCTGCGCGTTGAGCGTGGCGACCCGGACCAGGTGGTCCGCGCCGGCCACCGCCTCGTACGAGTTGACGATCAGCTGGTCGAAGCCGAGCAGGTCGGCCAGCCGCCGGGGCGAGATGTCCAGGTCGGTGCCGGCGAACGCGCAGGAGCCCAGCGGCGAGCGGTTCATCTCGTCCAGCAGGTCGGCGTACGCGGCGGCCTCACCGGCAAGCGCCTCGGCGTAGCCGGCGAAGACGTGCCCGATGCTGGTCGGCTGGGCCGGGCGGCGGTGCGTGTAGCCGGTGACCACCACGTCGGCGTGCCGGTCCGCGCGGTCCAGCACGGTACGGCCGGTGGCCAGCAGCGCGTCGAGCACCTGGAGCAGCTGGTCGCGCAGCACCATCCGGAACACGCCGGCGTCGAGGTCGTTGCGGCTGCGCGCGAGCTGCACGCTGAGCTGCGACGGCTCGATGCCCGCCGCGGCGGCGAGCCGCTTCTCCAGCGTGTAGTAGACGTCCTCGACGCTGCCGTCGTACTCCAGTTCCTCGGGCCGGTCCCCGGTGAGGGTGACCAGGCCGCGCAGCATCGTGGCGGCGGCCTCGTCGGTGATCAGTCCCTGCTCGGCGAGCATGACGACGTGGGCC
>NZ_JAGPXV010000787.1:0-2351 GCF_018070405.1 Micromonospora sp. D75 | reverse complement strand
GTCCGCGACACCACGTCGCGCTGCTGCTCCGGCGTGAGCCGCACGAAGTTCACCGCGTACCCGGAGACCCGGACGGTGAGCTGCGGGTACCGCTCCGGGTGCGCCATCGCGTCCAGCAGCGTGGCCCGGTCCAGCACGTTGACGTTGAGGTGGAACCCGCCGGCGTCGGCGTAGCCGTCGAGCACCCCGGCCAGGTTCGCGATCCGCTCGTCGCGGGTGTGGCCCAGGCCGTCCGGCGTGACGGTGCCGGTCAGCGAGATGCCGTCGCGGGCCGCGTCGTACGGCAGCTTCGCCACCGACAGCGCGGACGCGACCAGGCCGTGCGTGTCCCGCCCGTTCATCGGGTTCGCCCCCGGCGCGAACGGCTCACCGGCGCGCCGCCCGTCCGGCGTGTTGCCGGTGTGCTTGCCGTACACCACGTTCGAGGTGATGGTGAGCACCGACATGGTCAGCTCCGCGTCGCGGTACGTGCGCTGCCGGCGCAGCTTCTCCGCGAACGTCTCGACCAGCCACACCGCGATCTCGTCGGCCCGGTCGTCGTCGTTGCCGTACGTCGGGAACTCGCCCTCGACCGCGTAGTCGACCGCCAGCCCGGACTCGTCGCGCAGCACCTTGACCCGGCCGTACCGGATGGCCGACAGGCTGTCCACGGCGACCGACAGGCCGGCGATTCCGGTGGCCATGAACCGGCGCACCGGGTGGTCGTGCAGCGCCATCTCCAGCCGCTCGTAGGCGTACCTGTCGTGCTGGTGGTGGATCACGTTCAGCGCGTCCACGTACGTCTGCGCCAGCCAGTCCAGCATGCGGTCGTACGCGGCCAGCACCTCGTCGTAGTCGAGCGTCTCGCCGCCGACCGGCGCGGCCGGCGGGGCGACCTGCGCGCCGGACAGCTCGTCGCGGCCGCCGTTGATCGCGTACAGCAGCGCCTTCGCCAGGTTCGCCCGGGCGCCGAAGGACTGCATGTCCCGGCCGACCCGCATGGCCGACACGCAGCAGGCGATCGCGGTGTCGTCGTCGTACGCCGGGCGGATCAGCTCGTCGTTCTCGTACTGGATGGCGCTGGTGTCCAGCGACACCTGGGCGCAGAACCGCTTGAACCCCTCGGGCAGCCGCGGCGACCAGAGCACCGTCAGGTTCGGCTCCGGCGCCGGGCCGAGGTTGTACAGCGTCTGCAGGTAGCGGAACGTGGTGCGGGTGACCAGCGGGCGGCCGTCCGCGCCCATCCCGCCGAGCGACTCGGTGACCCAGGTGGGGTCGCCGGAGAAGAGCTGGTCGTACTCGGGGGTGCGCAGGAAGCGGATGATCCGCAGCTTGATCACGAAGTCGTCGATCAGCTCCTGCGCGCCACTCTCGTCCAGCCGCCCCTCGGCGATGTCCCGCCGCAGGTAGGCGTCGAGGAACCCGGCGGTGCGGCCGAGCGACATGGCGGCGCCGTTCTGCTCCTTCGTGGCGGCCAGGTAGGCGAAGTAGAGCCACTGGATCGCCTGCGCGCCGGTGACGGCCGGGCGGGAGATGTCGAAGCCGTACGAGGCGGCCATCTCCTTCAGCTCGCCGAGCGCGCGGAGCTGCTCGGCCAGTTCCTCCCGGTCGCGGATCACGTCGTCGGTGCTGCGCCGGTCGTCCAGCGCCGCCTTGAGCGCGCGGCGTTCCTCGATCAGCCGGTCCACGCCGTACAGCGCCACCCGGCGGTAGTCGCCGATGATCCGCCCGCGTCCGTACGCGTCGGGCAGGCCGGTGATGACGTGCGAGCGCCGGGCCGCGAGCACGGTCTCCGGGTACGCGTCGAACACCGCGTCGTTGTGCGTGCGGCGGTACCGGGTGAAGATCTCGTGTACGCGCGGGTCCGGCTCACGCCCGTACGCGCGCAGCGCCGTCTCCACCATCCGCAGCCCGCCGGCCGGCATGATCGCCCGCCGCAGCGGCGCGTCGGTCTGCAACCCGACGATCAGCTCCCGCTCCCGGTCGATGTACCCGGGGGCGTGCGAGGTGATCGTCGACGGGGTGGCCGCGTCGACGTCGTACACGCCGCGGCGCCGCTCCTCCGGGAACATGTCCCGCAGCCGGTCCCACACCGCCAGCGTGCGCGGCGTCGGCCCGGTCAGGAACGAGGCGTCCCCGGTGTACGGCTCGTGGTTGTGGCGGACGAAGTCGGCCACGTCGACTGTCTCCTGCCACGCGCCGGCGTGGAATCCGCGCCAGGGGGCCAGGGGTTCGGTGGCGGTCATGTCGGTCCCTCTCCGGGCGTCGGCGGCCCGGTCCCCGCGGGTGCGGGGACCGGGGGCGGGGGTCAGGGCTGGAGCACGAGCCGGGCGGCGACCCGGCCGGCGAGGACGTCGGCCCCCGCGGCGTTG
>NZ_JAGPXV010000786.1:0-2355 GCF_018070405.1 Micromonospora sp. D75 | reverse complement strand
CATCGACCTGCTATAAATAGTTGGTTCTACACGAACGATCGTCGGAGGAGGAATCACCAATGGCACACCTACTGCACATCGACTCCAGCATCACCGGGGAGCGGTCGATCAGCCGGCGGCTCACCGCCCGCGCGGCCGCCGCCTGGCGCGCCGCCCACCCGGACGGCACCGTCACCTACCGGGACCTGGGACAGAACCCGCTGCCGCACCTGAACACCGCGAGCGGCCTCGCGCGCATGGTGCCGCCGGACCAGCACACCCCCGATCAGGCGGCGTCCTGGCGGCTGACCGAGGAGGTCGTGGCCGAGGTGAAGCAGGCCGACACGGTCCTGCTCGGGCTCCCGCTCTACAACTACGGCGCGCCCAGCAGCGTGAAGTCCTGGGTCGACCACCTGATCGCCCCCGGCATCGCCTACGACCCGGTGACGAACGCCGGGCTGCTCGGCGACCGCCAGTTCGTCGTCCTGGTCAGCCGCGGCGGCGGGTACGGCCCGGGCACCCCGCGCGAGGGCTGGGACCACGCCGAGCCGTGGCTGCCGCACGGCCTGTCCCTGACCGGCCTGGAGCCGCGGTTCATCTGCGCCGAGCTGACCCTGGCCCCGGTCAACCCGGCGATGGCCGAGCTGATCCCGCTGGTCGTGCAGAGCCTCGCCGCGGCCGAGCGGGCCGTCGACGACCTGTGGGTGCCCGCCTCGGCGGCCGCCTGACCGGGCTGCGTCACACGCGAGAGGGCGGGCCGCTCCACGGGGGAACGGCCCGCCCTCTCGCGTGACGCGTCAGCGGCGGATCAGAGGATCGTCCAGGTGTCGCCGCTGCCGAGCAGCGCGGCGAGCTGCTGCTCCGGGGTCTTGTCCACGCTCGCCTTGGCGGCCGCGACCTGCTCCTGCACCACGCTGTCGTAGGAGGGGCGGCCCACCGACCGGAACACGCCGATCGGGGTGTTGCTCAGATCCAGGCCGGGCAGCCGGGACAGCGCGAACGCGTACGCCGGGTCGGCCACGCCCGCGTCGTGCACCACGATCTCCTCGGCCGGCGTGTTCGCGGTCTCCCGGACCTCCAGGCCGAAGCCGCCCGGCGGGTGGACGACGCAGAACTGCCCGTCCTTGCCGAACGTGATCGGCTGCCCGTGCTCCAACCGGATCAGGAAGTCGTCCCGGGTGGCCGGCTCCTTCAGCGTGTCGAACGCGCCGTCGTTGAAGATGTTGCAGTTCTGGTAGATCTCCACGAACGCGGAGCCCTCGTGCTGGGCGGCGGCCCGCAGCACCGACTGGAGGTGCTTGCGGTCCGAGTCGATCGTCCGGGCCACGAACGTGGCCTCGGCGCCGAGCGCCAGCGACAGCGGGTTGAACGGCGCGTCCGCCGAACCGACCGGCGTCGACTTGGTGATCTTGCCGACTTCGGAGGTCGGCGAGTACTGGCCCTTGGTCAACCCGTAGATCCGGTTGTTGAACAGCAGGATCTTCAGGTTGACGTTGCGGCGCAGCGCGTGGATCAGGTGGTTGCCGCCGATGGAGAGCGCGTCGCCGTCACCGGTGACCACCCAGACCGACAGGTCCGGCCGGGACACCGACAGGCCGGTGGCGATCGCCGGGGCACGTCCGTGAATCGAGTGCATCCCGTACGTGTTCATGTAGTACGGGAAGCGCGACGAGCAGCCGATGCCCGAGACGAAGACGATGTTCTCCCGGGGGATGTTCAGCTCCGGCATGAAGCCCTGCACGGCCGCCAGGATGGCGTAGTCGCCGCAGCCGGGGCACCAGCGCACCTCCTGGTCGGACTTGAAGTCCTTGGCGGTGAGCTTGAGGGCGACGGGCTCAGACATTCTTCAGGACCTCTTCCAGCATCGTCTCCAGCTCGGCGGCGGTGAACGGCAGACCGCGGACCTGGTTGTAGCCGATCGCGTCGACCAGGTACTTCGCCCGGATCACGTGGGCGAGCTGGCCGAGGTTCATCTCCGGCACGACCACCTTGTCGTACCGGGCCAGCACCTCGCCGAGGTTGGCCGGCATCGGGGCCAGGTGCCGCAGGTGCGCCTGGGCCACCGAGTGCCCGCGCTGGCGCAGGCCACGGCAGGCCGCGCCGATCGGGCCGTACGTGGAGCCCCAGCCCAGCACCAGCACCCGGGCGTCGCCG
Source organism: Micromonospora sp. D75 (assembly GCF_018070405.1). Classification (NCBI taxonomy): domain Bacteria; kingdom Bacillati; phylum Actinomycetota; class Actinomycetes; order Micromonosporales; family Micromonosporaceae; genus Micromonospora; species Micromonospora sp. D75. The sequence goes on along the minus strand of NZ_JAGPXV010000786.1, from coordinate 222 downwards.
TCCGGGTCCTCCACCTCGACGGCCGGCACCGGGATGGTCTCGATCCGGGCCGCGCGGGTCCGCACCATGAAGTCGTGGTTGGCCGGGTCGTACGAGATGTCGCCGGTCTTGTCGGCCTTCTCCAGGCCGCCGATCCGGTGCTCCAGACCGGCCGTGCCGGGCACCGCCCACGGGCGGGCCAGCGTCTGCGGGTCGCGCAGGTACGGCAGGAAGGTGGTGCCG
>NZ_JAGPXV010000785.1:0-2371 GCF_018070405.1 Micromonospora sp. D75 | reverse complement strand
TTGCTTGACCATATGACCGGCGTTGCCCTAGGGTCAAGGCTCGAAACACCGGCCGCGCCCCGGCGGCGACACCGGACCGATCGTGCGTCACCAGCGCCCCGACCCGCGAAGAGGGCCGAGATGCTCCCCAGCACCCCAGCGACAGCCACCCGAGCCTTCTTCTCGTTTCCGAAGGTGACCGACCCCGCCCGCCATCGCGACTACAACGCCTGGCATCAGCTCGACCACCGCCCCGAGAACCTCGCCCTGCCCGGTGTCGTGCACGGCGACCGCTGGGTGCGTACGCCCGCGTGCGAGCGGCTCGGCAGCTACCCCGATCCCGCCCTCGCCGGCAGCCAGTACATGGCGATGTACTGGTTCGCCGAGCCGGCCGCGGACGCGGTCGCCGAGTGGACGGATCTCGGCGACCGGGCGATCCACCAGGGCCGGCGTCCGGAGCTGGCCTGGACCGAACGGCCGATGACCCGGATGTTCCGGCCCGTCCAGGGCCACGTCGCACCCCGGGCCCTCGTCACCCTCGCCGCGCTGCCGTTCCGGCCCCACCGCGGGGTGTACGTCGAGGTGAGCCGGGTCGAGACGTCCCAGCGCCCGGACGTGGCCGACCTGTCCCGGTTCGAGCACGAGACGCAGGTGCCCGACCTGCTCGCGCGCGATGGCGTCGCGGGCGTGTGGACCTTCCGCAGCGCCCCGAGCCGCAGCCGCCCCGACGGACCCGTCGTGCGGATCCGGCTCACCTACCTCGAAGCCGACCCGGTCGAGTTCGCGCGGGCCCTGGCCGCGGATCCGCCGGCGGCCCCGCCCACGGCGCTCGCCGGCACGGCCACCCCGCTGTTCACCGGGCCCCTGGCCACCATCACACCCTGGGAGTGGGACTGGTTCGACGAGCCCGCCACGGCGACGGACCGCGTGGCATGAGCGAAGCCACCGCCGGACTGTTCGAGCGCTACGGGCCCTGGGCCCTGGTCGTCGGCGGTTCCGAGGGGGTCGGCGCCGCGTTCGCCGAGCAGCTGGCCCGGGCCGGCCTGGGCATCGTGCTCGTCGCCCGCAAGCCCGCGCCGCTCGGGGAGACCGCCGACCGGGTCCGGGCGCACGGGGTCCCGTGCCGCGTGCTCGCCCTGGACCTGCTCGACGCGGACGCGACCGCCCGGATCGTCGAGGCCGTCGCCGACCTCGACCTCGGCCTGCTCGTCCTCAACGCGGGCGCGAACACCTACCGCAGCCGCTTCGTCGAGGCGGACCTCGCCCGGGTCCGGGCCGTCATCGATCTCAACGTGACCCGCCCGCTCGAACTCTGCCGGGAGCTCGGCGCCCGGCTCGCCGCACGCGGCCGCGGCGGCATCCTCGTCGTCGGCTCCTCGGCCGGCTACCTCGGCCACGCCGACATCGGCGTCTACGCCGCCGCCAAGGCCTTCACCCGGATCTTCACCGAGGGCCTCTGGCTCGAGCTGCGGCAGGGCGGTGTCGACGTGCTGCACCTGGTGCTCGGGCTCACTGCCACCCCCGCCATGGCGCGCGCCGGCCTCGACCTGACCGGCGCGGCCGACCCGGCCGACGTCGCCGCCGAGGGGCTGGCGGCCCTGGGCGCCGGCCCGGTGCACGTGGTGCGCCAGCAGGCCGAGGTCGCCGCGCGGCGCTCCGGACCGGACCGGGCCGCCCTCGTCGCCGGCAACCACGGCGGGATGCGGGCGATGCTCGGCGGCCCGGGCACCGACCCGAGCTGACCGGCCGCGTTCACTGCGTGACGGTCCACCCGCCGTCGACGACGAGCACCGCCCCGTTGACGTACGAGGCCAGCGGCGAGAGCAGGAAGAGGATCGGCCAGGCGATCTCGTCCGGTGTGGCCATCCGGTGGCTCGGCACCCGGGCCAGCACGGACTGCCCCGTCGGGGACCCGGCGAAGCCCCGCAACCTCGGGGTGTCCACCATGCCGGGTGCGACCGCGTTGGCCCGTACGACGTCGGCCCGGTGCGCCGCCAGGTGCCGGGTGTAGCCGACGATCGCTGCCTTCGCCGCGCTGTACCAGTCGGAGGCGGTGCCCACGACGGTGCCGGCGACCGAGGCGGTGTTCACGAGGGTCGCCCCGGGCGGGGCCTGTTCGAGCCAGGCCCGGGTCACCGACCGTACGCTGCCGACACACAGCCGTACGGCGTGGTCGAAGTCGAGTTCGGTCGCCGAGGACGGGCCGGCGTTGTTGATGAGGTGGCGCACCGGCCCGTACGCCGAGCGGGTCCCGGCCAGGGCCGCGCGCACGGCCGCCTCGTCGGCGACGTCGACCACGTGCGGGTCGACCACCCCGCCCGTCGCGCGGACCGCGGCGCTCACCGCCGCGAGTGCGGCGGCGTCGAGGTCCCAGGCGGACACCACGAGTCCC
>NZ_JAGPXV010000784.1:0-2372 GCF_018070405.1 Micromonospora sp. D75 | reverse complement strand
ACCCGGCCGGCACCGTGCTGATCACCGGCGGCACGGGCGTGCTGGGCCGCATCCTGGCCCGCCACCTCGCCACCAGCCACGGCGTACGGCACCTGCTGCTGGCCGGGCGGCGCGGCGCGGCGGCCGAGGGGATCGGCGACCTGGTCGACGAACTCGCCGGCACCGGTACGGAGGTGACCGTCGCGGCCTGCGACGCCGCCGACCCCGAGGCCCTGTCGGCGCTGCTGGCCGGGGTGCCGGCAGCGCACCCGCTCACCGCCGTGGTGCACGCCGCCGGCGTCCTCGACGACGGCGTGCTGGAGTCGATGACCCCCGAACGCGTGGACGCGGTCGCCGTGCCGAAGATCGACGCCGCCTGGCACCTGCACCGCCTCACGGCCGACGCGAACCTCGCGGCCTTCGTCCTGTTCTCGTCGGCGGCGGCCACGCTGGGCAGCGCCGGCCAGTCCAACTACGCGGCGTCGAACGCCTTCCTCGACGCCCTCGCGGCGCACCGCCGGGCACGCGGGCTCGCCGGCATCTCGCTCGCCTGGGGCCTGTGGGCGCAGGCCAGCGGCATGACGGGCCACCTCGGCGGCGACGACGTGCGGCGGATGGCCGAGCAGGGCGCCACCGGCCTGGCCACCGAACAGGCGCTGGATCTCTTCGACGCCGCGTGGCGGCTCGACGCGGCAACCGTCCTGCCGATGCGCCTGGACGTCGGGACGCTGCGCGGGCAGGCGGAGACCGGCACCCTCGCGCCCATGCTCCGGGCCCTGGTCCGGGTGCCGCTGCGACGCTCCATGGACGCCACCGGTGCCCGCTCCGGCGGGGTGCAGCTCGGCCGGCGGCTCGCCGGACTGGCCGCCCCGGAGCGGCTCAAGGTGGTGCTCGACGTGGTACGCGCGAACAACGCCGCCGTCCTCGGCCACGCCGGCTCGGACGCGGTCGACCCGAACCGGCTCTTCACCGACCTGGGCTTCGACTCGCTCACCGCCGTCGACCTGCGCAACCGGCTCAACAGCCTGTCCGGCCTGCGGCTGCCGGCGACGCTCGTGTTCGACTACCCGACGCCGACGGCGCTCGCCGAGAAGCTGACGAGCGAGATCGCCGCCGACGCGGCGCCCTCCACCCAGCCGCTCTTCCAGGGCATCGACACGGTGGAGAGCCTGCTCACCGCCATCCCGCTCGACCCGGCGGCCCGCGCCCGGTTCACCGCCCGGATGCAGGACCTGCTCGCCAAGGCGTCCGACCTGGCGGCCGGGCCCGCCGTCGAACCGGACCGGCCAGACCTCGACTCGGCCAGCGACGACGAGATCTTCGACTTCATCAGCAAAGAGTTTGGAATCTCCTGAGATGACCAACCTTCGGACCGAGGCAGGGGCCACCCGATGAGCGACGACAAGCTGCGGTACTTCCTGAAGCGGGTGACAGCCGACCTGCACGACACCAAGCGCAAGCTGCAGACCGTCGAGGCCCGCGACCAGGAGCCGCTGGCCATCGTCTCGATGAGCTGCCGCTTCCCGGGTGGCGTGCGGTCGCCGGAGGACCTGTGGGAGCTTGTCGCCGACGGCCGGGACGCGCTCACCGAGTTCCCGGACGACCGGGGCTGGGACCTGGAGGCGCTCTACGACCCCGACCCGAACAAGCCGGGCAAGAGCTACACCCGCATCGGCGGGTTCCTCGACGGCGCCGGTGACTTCGACCCGTCCCTGTTCGGGATCTCGCCGCGTGAGGCCCTCGCCATGGACCCGCAGCAGCGGCTGCTGCTGGAGACGTCCTGGGAGGCCGTCGAGCGGGCCGGCATCGACCCGCTGTCGCTGCGCGGCAGCTCCACCGGTGTCTTCGTCGGGCTGAGCACCTCGAACTACGGCATGGGTCTGCCGAACGTGCCAGAGGGCGTCGACATGTACATCGGCACCGGCAACACCACGAGCGTGGCGTCCGGCCGGATCTCGTTCACCCTCGGCCTCAACGGCCCGGCCGTCACCGTGGACACCGCCTGCTCCTCCTCGCTGGTGGCCCTGCACCTCGCCGTGAACGCCCTGCGCCGCGGCGAGTGCGACCTGGCCATCGCCGGTGGCGTCACCGTCATGGTCACCCCCGGCGTGTTCGTCGTCTTCTCCCGGCAGCGCGGCATGTCCGTCGACGGCCGGTGCCGGGCCTTCGCGGCCGGCGCGGACGGCACCGGCTGGGGCGAGGGCGGCGGCGTGCTCGTCGTGGAGCGGCTGGCCGACGCCGAACGCAACGGCCACCCGGTCCTCGCCGTGCTGCGCGGCAGCGCCGTCAACCAGGACGGCGCCTCCAACGGGCTGACCGCCCCCAACGGCCCCTCTCAGCAGCGGGTCATCCGCCAGGCCCTCGCCAACGCCCGGCTCGGCTCCGCCGACGTC
>NZ_JAGPXV010000783.1:0-2409 GCF_018070405.1 Micromonospora sp. D75 | reverse complement strand
CGCGTACGCCCGCTCGACGTTCCGCTCCTGCAACCAGCGGTACTCGTGCCCACGCGGCACCCAGACCGGCAGGTCGTTCCACGGCACCACCCCGGCCGCGAGGATCGGCTCCGGCGCCGCCCACCGCAGCGTCGCGCCCGACCCGGTCGCCGCCACCGCCGCGTCGAGCAGCTCACCCATCGTCGCGTGCCCGGTGCGACCGATGACGTTGTACGCCCCGCCGACGCCCTCCGCACCGCGGTCCAGCAGCCAGTTCGCCAGGTCGCGGACGTCCACGTACTGGATCGGCAGGTCACGCGGCCCGGGCGCCAGCACGTCCCCGCCCCGGGCGATCCGGTTCAGCCACCACGGCAGCCGCCCGATGTCCTCCCCCGGCCCCAGGATCAGCCCGGCGCGCACGAGCAGCGCCCGGTCACCGAACACCCGCGTCGCGGCGAGTTCCCCGCCCGCCTTGTTCTCCGGATAGTCGCCGTCGTCCGCGTCCGGATCCGCCGCCACCGTCGGCGCCTCCTCACCGGTGCCGAGTTCGACGGGCGGCGCGTACACCGAGCCGCTGGACACGTAGACGTAGTGCGGCACCGCGCCGGCGAGCGCCGACGCCGCGTCCCGGACCGCCCGGGGCGCGCCGTCCCAGGTGTCCACCACGAGATCCCACTCGCCGCCGGCGAGCGCGGCCAGCCCGTCCGGCATCGTCCGGTCACCCCGCAACCGGTGTACGCCGGGCGGCGCCTGCCCGTGTACGCCCCGGTTGAACACTGTCACCTGCCAGTCGCGGCGTACCGCCTCGGCCACCACGGCACCACCGACAAAGCCCGTACCACCCAGCATCAGGAGTCGCATGAGTCCCAGCGTGCCGCCGCCCGCCGGGCACGGAGTGCCCTGTTCACAGTCAGCGGATCTGCCAACGGCAGAACCCGATCCGAGGACGGGTCAGCCCGGCTTGAATAGGGCGGCGTCGCGGCGCAGCGTGCGGACGAGCCGGCGCGCTGCCGCGCTCCGGTCCGCCCTCTCCCCAGTAACCGCCGATCTTGGAGTTGTGGCGCCCAGAATGCCCGGTTTGACGCCCTTGGCAAGAGCCACAACTCCAAGATCGGCAAGCACAACCAAGATCACGGCGGTTTCCGGGCCCTCTCGAACAGCCCTCGCCCCGGGCCCCCGCGATCTTGCACTTTGGTACCCCGCATAACGCGCAAACGAGACACCTGAAGGGCCCTACCTGCAAGATCGGCGCGGCATTGAGCCGACCTCCGGCCCCATCCGGCCCCGCCTTTGCGCCGCCCCACACCGCACCGCACCGAGCGCGTCGATCATGAAGTTGACGGCGCTTGGTGTCCGTTTTGTCGCCGCCAACCTCATGATCAACCCTGTGGTGGGTGCCCGGGGAGGGCTCCGTCGGGGTGATCAAGGAGTTTGTGTCTCGTGGGCGCCGGAATGTGCCGCAAACTCCTTGATCACGGGGGCGCTGAGCGAGGTGCCCGGCTGGACTGGACTGGGCTGGTCGGTGGTGGGCGGCTGGTCTGTGGTGGGCGGGGTGTCGGGTTCGGGGGTGGTGGGCGGCACTCTGGTGGCGGAATCGTGGGCGGGTGCGGGGCGTTGTAACCGGGTGAACGACCGAGCAAGGCCGCGCCCCCGAGCGCGTCGGCTGGCTGCGGGCACAGACCCTGGGCCCCGGTCGTTGAGTACGGTTCCGACGGCGTGAGCCGTGGGGAATGATCCCGCCCGGTCGGTCGTTGGACATGGTTCCGACGACGTGAACCCGTCCCGCCCCCGGGTGGTGTGAGGTGCCCGGGAATGATGCCGGGTCGCGGGTCGTTGGACATCCTTCCGGCGCCGCGTGAAGGCCCCCGCCTCGCGAGCAGCCGAGATCCCCCAAGACCTTTTTTTTGAGCGCCTGACGGTGCCCACGCACCCCCGTCCCCCGCGGGTGTGTCGACCCCCGAATGGAGCCCCCCTGATGAACACGATTCTGCGTAAGAGCGTTCTGGGTATTGCTGGTCTGGCTTTCACGGGTGGCGTGTTCGCCGGTCCCGTGGCCGCCCACGCGGCCGACACCACCACCAGCGTCAAGCCGGTCACCGCCACGGTGCAGGGTGACAAGCTGATCCCGCACGGCGTGCAGGGCGACCAGTCCCGCATCGACCTGAACGACGAGCAGACCAAGAATGTGAAGGCCATCATCGCGGCGACGAAGAAGGCCGGCATGGACGAGCGCGCCGCCGTCGTGTCGATCGCGACCGCGTTGCAGGAGTCGAAGCTGGAGAACCTGGGTCACCTGGGTGACCGCAACGACCACGACTCGCAGGGCCTGTTCCAGCAGCGCCCCTCCAGCGGCTGGGGCACGGTCGAGCAGATCACCGACCCCGAATACTCCACCACCGCGTTCCTGAAGGGTCTGAAGCAGGTCGACGG
>NZ_JAGPXV010000782.1:0-2417 GCF_018070405.1 Micromonospora sp. D75 | reverse complement strand
GCAGGAGCCGGTCCCCCTCGGCGGTGGTGAGCCCGGCCAGCCGGCGGCGCAGCTCGGCGGCGTCCCGGTCGTCCGTGGCGTCGCCGGGCTCGGCCACGGGCCCGCGCCAGGCGGGGTGCGCGGCGTCGGCGTGGCCCGCCGGGCGGGCGAGCACGACCAGGTCGGCGCCGTCGTGGGCCACGTCGAACGCGGCGAGGTCGGCACGGACGGCCGCCGACGCGGTGCCCGCTGCGGGTCCGGTCGCCGCCGGCCCGCGCTCGGCGGGCGCGGTCGTGCCGACGAGCCGGGCCGGGTGACCGGCGGCCCGGCGGCGGGTGGCCAGGGCGTGCAGGGCGCCGACCGCCGAGGCGGCCCGTTCCCGGCCCGCGGCGCCCAGCAGGAGGGCGGAGGGCGCGAGGACGGTGAACGCGGCCCCCGGGTGTCGGCTCGCGGCGTCCAGCGTCGCGGCGAGGCCGAGCAGCCGGGCTGCGGCCTCGGCGTCGGCCAGGTCGTCGTCGCACGGGCAGAGGAAGACGGCGCCGAACGCCTCGTCGCCCGCCCGCTCGGCGGGCAGCGGAACGGCTTCCGCACCGGCGGAGGTGAGTTCGGCGGCCAGGTCCGCCAGGGCCGGGGCGGGCGTCGCGCCAGCGTGCAGCAGCCGCAGCCGGCGGGCGCGGTGCGCGGCGACGAGGTGCCGGGCCAGCGCGGCGCCGGTCGGTCCGTCGGCGCCGGTGACCAGGACGGGGCGCTCCGGGTCGGCCACGGTCGCCGGCCGTCCCGGCACGGTCGCCGGGGCGGGCACGAGGGCCGCGTGCCGGGCCGCCCCGGCCCGCAGGGCGACCTGCGCGGCGCCGGCGTCCACGACGGCGGGCAGCAGGGCGAGCGAGCGGTCCGCGGCGTCGTGGTCGACCAGCACGATCCGGTCCGGGTACGCGGCCTGCAGGCTGCGCCCGACCGCCCAGACGGCGCCGGCCGCCGGATCGGGCCCGGCCCACCCGGCGGCGTCGCCCCCGGCGGCGGCTCCCCCGGCGACGTCTCCCGCAGTGGCCTCGCCTGCGGCGGCGTCTTGCGCGGGGGCGTCGCCCGCGCTGCCGGCACCGCTCGTGCCGGGGCCGTTGGCCGCGTCGCCGGCCGGGCCGGTCAGCAGCATCAGCCGGGTGCCGGCGAAGCGGTCGTCGTCGAGCCAGCCACGCAACCGGTCGGCGAGGTCCGCCGCGTCGGCGTCGGCCGGCCCGGCCAGCAGCACCGTCACGTCGGGCGCGTCGGGAGTCTCGCGCAGGGTGGCCAGATCCCGGTGGGCCCGGAACCGCTCCCCCGGCGACGCCGCGCGCAGCGGCTCCACCAGCGGTTCGCTCCCGGCGCCGACGAGCGCCCAGCGGCGGGCCGGGGCGGCGGCGTCCTGCGCGGCCGCCGGGACGGGCGCCGCCACCGGCGGTACGGCCGCCAGGTCCAGCGGTCGCCAGGCGAGCAGGCTGAGCGCCTCGTGGTGGCTGCCGTTGACCGCCCGCAGCCGGGCCGGCCCGTCGAGCAGCAGCCGGCGGGTGACCTTGCCGGACGCGGTGCGGGGCACCTGCCCGATCTCGTACAGCGCCTCGGGGACCTTGTGGTAGCTGAGCCTCTCCCGGCAGGCCGCGTACCCGGCACGGGGGTCGAAGCCCTCCGGCCCCGGCACCACGAACGCCACCGGCACCTCGCCGAGCACCTCGTGCGGCCGGCCGGTCACCGCCACGTCGGCGACGCCGGGCACCGCGCGCAGCGCCTCCTCCACCTCGCCCGGGTGGATCTTCTCCCCGCCCCGGATGATCAGCTCCTGGTGGCGGCCGGTGACGAAGATGTTGCCGTCGGCGTCGCGGCGGGCCAGGTCACCGGTGCGGTACCAGCCGTCGCGCAGCGCGGCGGCGGTGACCTCCGGCAGGCCGTGGTAGCCGAGCATGACGCTCGGGCCGCTGACCCAGACCTCCCCCTCGGCGCCGGTCGGCACGTCCAGACCCGTCTGCGGGCTGACCAGGCGCACCTCGACGCCGGGCACCGCGCGCCCGCAGGAGCCCTCGACCCGGGGCTGCTCCGGCCGGGTGACGGCGATCGAGCCGCAGGTCTCCGTGCTGCCGTACGCGTCGAGCAACGGCGCGTCGAAGACCTCGTCGAACGCCCGCCGCAGCGCGCCGGTGGTGATCGCCCCGCCGACCAGGCAGACCCGCAGGGCCGGGGCGCGGAAGCCGGTCTCCCGGGCGGCGGTGACCAGGTGGTGGTACATGGCCGGCACACCGGCGAGCACTGTGGCCCCGTCCTCGTCGACCGCGCGCAGCACGTCGTCGGCGGAGAAGCCGTCGATGAGCCGGGCCGTGGCCCCGACCGCCGTCACGCTCAGCACGCACCCGATGTGGGAGAGGCTGTGGAACAGCGGCAGTGGCCAGACCACCCGGTCGGCGGCGGTGAGC
>NZ_JAGPXV010000781.1:0-2422 GCF_018070405.1 Micromonospora sp. D75 | reverse complement strand
CGGATGGACCGGTCGCGTTCGGTAAGGTCGCGCGGGTGACGACGCTGCGACTACGCCCGGAGGGCCCCGCCGACGAGCCGGCGGTGGCCCGGGTGCTGGCCGCCGCCTTCGCCCGGCCCGACGTGGCCACCCCGCCGGAGGTCGGCCTGGTCGAGGAGCTGCGGCACAGCCCGGCGTGGATTCCCGAGCTGGCCATGGTCGCCGAGTACGGCGGCGAGGTGGTGGCGTACGCGCTGCTCACGCGCGTCGGCGTACGCACCGACGACGGCCGCGTGTGGCCGGCGCTGGCGCTGGGCCCGGTGGCTGTGGCACGGCACCGGCAGCGGCTCGGTCACGGCACGGCGGCGGTGCAGGCGGCGCTCGACGCCGCGACCGAGCTGGGCGAACGGCTGGTGGTGGTGCTGGGCGACCCGGCGTACTACCGGCGGTTCGGGTTCGGCCCGGCGGACCGGCTGGGCCTGACCAGCCCGTGGTCCGGGCTGGGCGAGCCGTGGCAGGCGCTGGTGCTGCCGCCGTCGGCGAGCGAGGAACCGCCACCGCCGTCCGGCGAGGTGGTCTTCCCACCACCGTGGTCGCGGGTCTGAGCGGTCGCGGCCGTCACGCGGGCTGGGTGCGCAGGTAGCGGCCGAAGTGCGGGACGGTGAACGCCACCGTCCCCCGCTCGCCGGAGTAGATCAGCCCCTTCTTGATCAGCGCGTCGCGGGCCGGGGAGAGGCTGGCCGGCTTGCGGCCGAGCGCGCGGGCGATCTCGGCGGTCGGCACCGCGGCGTCCATGTCGTCGCGGCGGCCCTCCGCGCCGTCCACCAGCGCCAGCGTCGCCATGGCGCGCATGTACTCGCGTTCGGCCGGGGTGGCCCGCTCGAACCGGGAGCCGAAGAACCCCACCGCCAGTTCCGCCTCCGCCTCGGGCGCGGCGACCCGGACGTCCGCCGCGGTGATCGGCGAGCGGGGCGCGTGGTCCCAGGTGGCCTTGCCGTACGCCTGGACGAAGTAGGGGTAGCCGCCGGACTTCTCGTAGAGCAGGTCGAGGGCCTTCTGCTCGTACTCGACCTCCTCCCGCTCGGCCGGCGCGCAGAGCGCCTGGTCGGCGGCGATCCGGTCGAGCCGGTCGATGCGCTGGTAGCGGTAGAGCCGCTCGGAGTAGGACTTGGCGGCGCTGAGCACCGCGGGCAGGTGCGGCAGTCCCGCGCCCACCACGATGAGAGGCGCGCCGAGCTGGGACAGCTCGTGGCAGGCGGCGCAGAGCGCGGAGACGTCCTCGGCGCCGACGTCCTGCATCTCGTCGATGAAGATCGCGATGCCGGTGCCGACGTCGGTGGCGACCGTCGCCGCGTCGCTGAGCAGTTCGACCAGGTCGATCTCGATGTCGCCGGAGTCGGCGCGTCCGCTGCTCGCGGGCACGTCGATGCCGGGCTGCCAGCGGTCGCGCAGCTTGGGCGCCGCGCCGCCGCGCCCGGTGGGGGCGGAGCGTTGCGCGAAGGCCTTGAGTACGCCGAGGAAGGCGTCGATCCGGTCCGGGGCGCGGTGCCGGGGCGCGAGTTCGCGGACCGCCATGTGCAGCGCGGCGGCGATCGGGCGGCGCAGCGACTGGTCCGGCCGCGCCTCGATCTTGCCGGTGCCCCAGAGGTGGTTGATCGCCTCGGACCGCAGCGTGTTGAGCAGGACGGTCTTGCCGACGCCGCGCAGCCCGGTGAGCATCAGGCTGCGTTCGGGCCGGCCACGCGCGATGCGTTCCAGCACCACGTCGAACACGTCCAGTTCCCGCCCCCGCCCGGCGAGTTCGGGCGGGCGCTGGCCGGCGCCCGGCGCGTACGGGTTGCGGACCGGATCCACGAATCGCACAGTATCGGCTTCTCTAGCGGCCAGGCTAGACGTGCGTAGAGGCGGCTACCGCGTGTCGGTCTCGACATAAAACTAGGGCTGTCTAGCGTGGAAGCTAGACAGCCCTAGTTTTGGTTACCGACGAGCCGGGGCGTCAGTGGCGCGTCAGCGGCGCTTCAGGCAGAGCACGAAGTCGAGCGTGTCCAGCTCACTGTCGAAGAAGTACCAGTCGGTGTACCCGTCGACCTTCCCGCACTTCGCCTCCGCGTCCTTCTTGCCGCTCGTCGCGCCGTCGATGCGCCGCAGCACCTCGTACGTCTTCGGGGCGCAGTCGGCGATCACCAGCTTCGGCTGACCGCCGCCACCCTCGTTGGCGACGCACTGGCCCGCCTTCACGAAACGCGGATCGGTCGAGGAGGCCGGCGCGGGCGCGGTCGGCGTGGCCTCCGCCGGATCGCTCGGCGCCGCCTCGGTCGGATCAGCGGCCGGCGTGGTGGCCGCCGTCGTCCCGGCGGTCGGGCTCTCCTCGTCCCGGCCGAGCATCCAGTACGCCCCGGCGCCGCCGAGCAGCAGCACCGCCAGCACGACCACCACCACCAGC
>NZ_JAGPXV010000780.1:0-2429 GCF_018070405.1 Micromonospora sp. D75 | reverse complement strand
CGCGAACACCTGCCGGGGCAGCACGTCGCCCCAGAGGTGGTGCATGCCGCCCTCCGGGTCGCAGACGCTCATCGGGTGGAACGTGTCACCGTGGTAGCCGCCCCGCCAGGTGCCCAGCCGGCGGCGCTGCGGGCGTCCCCGCGCCCGCTGGTACTGCAGGCACATCTTCACCGCGACCTCGACGCTCACCGAGCCGGAGTCGGCCAGGAAGACGTGTTCCAGGCCGTCCGGGGTCAGCTCGACGAGCGTGCGCGCCAGGCGTACCGCCGGCTCGTGGGTGAGCCCGCCGAACATCACGTGGCTCATCCGCCCGAGCTGGCCGGTCACCGCGGCGTCGAGCGCCGGGTGCCGGTAGCCGTGGATCGCCGCCCACCACGACGACATGCCGTCGACCAGCTCCCGCCCGTCCGCCAGCCGCAGCCGCACCCCTTGCGCGCTGTCCACGACGTACGGCGCGCCGGCGGAGGGCATCGCGGCGTACGGATGCCACACGTGCCGCCGGTCCGCGTCCAGAATCTCCTCAGGCGTCACGTCTCCTCCTTCACCCCTCCCCGCCGCCCCCTCTCTTCCCCCGCGATCTTGCGGTTGCTGCCCCTGCCGCGCCCGGAATGAGGGGGTGTGCCGGGGCCGCGAGTGCAAGATCGCGGGGAAGAGAGGGGTGGGTCAGGGGTGGGTGGTCCGGGTTATGGCTCTCGTCAGGGCGGGGCCGCGGTAGATGAAGCCGGTGTAGAGCTGGACCAGGGACGCGCCGGCATCGAACATGCGCGTCGCGTCGTCCGGGTCGAGGATGCCGCCTACGCCGATCACCGGCAGCCGGCCGCCGGTCTCCCGGTGCACGAAGGCGACCATCTCCCGGGCCCGTACGGTCAGCGGCCGGCCGGACAGGCCGCCCGTCTCCGCGCCGCGCGCCCGGTCGGCCGGGGCCAGCCCGTCCCGGGCGAGCGTGGTGTTGGTGGCGATGACCCCGGCGGCGCCCCGGTCGAGGCAGACCTCCAGCAGCTCGGCCACGGCCGGCTCGGTGAGATCCGGGGCGATCTTCACCAGCACCGGCTTCTCCCCCACCAGCGCGGCCAGCAGCGCGTCCAGGTGGGACCGGTCCTGAAGCGAGCGCAGCCCCGGGGTGTTCGGTGAGGACACGTTCACGGCGAAGTAGTCACCGTGTCCCTTGAGCGCCCGGTAGGAGTCGAGATAGTCCTCGACCGCCTGGTCCAACGGGGTCACCTTGGACTTGCCGAGCGAGATGCCCAGCGGTACGCCGAGCGGGCGCGGCAACGCCGCCAGCCGGTCGGCGAGGGCCGCCGCGCCCGCGTTGTTGAAGCCCATCCGGTTGATCACCGCTTCGCTGTCGCGCAGCCGGAACAGCCGGGGCCGGGGATTGCCCGGCTGGGCGTGCGCGGTCACGGTGCCGACCTCGACGAAGCCGAAGCCGAGCGCCGGCCAGGCGGGCAACGCGAGTCCGTTCTTGTCCATCCCGGCGGCCAGCCCGACCGGGTTGGGGAAGCGCACCCCGAACACGGTGCGCGGCGCGGACCGGAAGTACGCCCGTCGCAGCGCCGCGAGAACGGCCGGCTGCCGCGACACCGCCGCGAGCCGTTCCAGGGTCCACTCGTGCGCCCCCTCGGCGTCCCCGCCCGCGAGCGAGAACAGCCGGGGCCGCACCACCTTCTCGAAGATCACGCCCCGGCCCCCCGCCCGCTCTCCCCGTTGATCATGAGGTTGGCGGCGGATTTGGAGATCCACATCGCCGCCAACCTCATGATCGGCGCGGTCAGGCGCGGGGTCACTCGCCCGCCCGGAGGGCGGCGTGCAGGTCCTGCAGGGGGCGGACCTTCAGGTCGCCCCGGATTCGGGCCTCGATGCCCATGACCGCGGCTGCGGCGCCGGGGACCGTGGTGACGCAGGGGATGTCGACGCTCACCGCGGCGCTGCGGATCTCGTACCCGTCGGAGCGGGCGCTCGCGCCGGAGCCCTGCGGCGTGTTCACCACCAGCGCCACGTCCCCGCCGAGGATCAGCGAGACCGCGTCCGCACCCTCACCCGACTCGTAGTGCTTGCGGATCTGCTCGCAGGCGATGCCGTGCCGGCGCAGCACCTCGGCCGTGCCGGTGGTGGCCACGATCTCGAAGCCCAGGTCGGCCAGGCGCTTGATCGGGAAGATCATGCCGCGCTTGTCCCGGTTGGCGACCGAGACGAAGATCTTCCCGGCGGTGGGCAGCGAGCCGTACGCGGCAGCCTGCGACTTGGCGAACGCCTGCCCGAAGCCGGTGTCGATGCCCATCACCTCGCCGGTGGACTTCATCTCCGGGCCGAGCAGCACGTCGATGCCCTTGCCGGAGGGGGTGCGGAACCGCTTGAACGGCAGCACCGCCTCCTTGACCGCGATCGGCGCGTCGGCCGGCATGGTGCCGCCGTCGCCGGTGGGCGGCAGC
>NZ_JAGPXV010000078.1:0-14527 GCF_018070405.1 Micromonospora sp. D75 | reverse complement strand
ACGCGCCGCTGTGGGGCGACTACCACCCGAGCTGGCCCTACCCGGACCGGTTCGAGGCGCGCAGCCGGATGGAGTGCCTGTCCTGCGACGTGATCAAGGCGTTCGCGCGTACCGCCGACCACCACGTGGACGAGCTGCTGGCCGCCGCCCGGGCGATCGTGCCGCCGGAGGTGGCCACGCTCACCCAGGCCGGGCTCGGCTTCATCGAGATCTGCCCGCCCCGCACCGACAAGGCCAGCGGCCTGAGCGTGATCGCCGAGCGGCTCGGCGTCGACCCGGCCGACGTGCTGGTCTTCGGCGACCAGCCGAACGACCTGCCGATGTTCGACTGGGCCGGGTGGGCGCGGGTGGCGGTGGCGAACGCCCACCCGGAGGTACGCGCCGCCGCGGACGAGATCACCTTGCGCAACGACGACGACGGGGTGGCCGTCTACCTGGACCGACTACTGTCCCGGTGATGGAAGATCCACCTCGGCTCGTCGCCTCCGACATCGACGGCACGCTGCTGCGCGACGACCGGACGCTCAGCCCGCGTACCGCCGGCGTGCTGGCCCGCATCGCCGCCGCCGGCACGCCGGTGGTCCTGGTCACCGGCCGTCCGATCCGCTGGCTGCAAATGGTGTACGAGCAGCTCGCCGCGCCGCTGCCGGCGATCTGCGCGAACGGCGCGGTGGTGTACGACCCGGTCACCGACCAGGTGCTGCGGGCCGACCCGCTCGCCCCGGAGCTGCTGGCCGAGGTGGCCCGGCGACTACGGGCCGAGGTGCCCGGGGTCAGTCTCGCGGTGGAGATCGTGGACAGCCGGCAGATGCGGCACGAGGCGCACTACCCGCTGCGCTGGGACGCCGACCTCGACGCCATCCGGGCCGTCGAGTCGCCCGAGGAACTGCTGGCCGCACCCGCGGTGAAGCTGCTGGCGCGCGCCGGTGAGCAGGACCCGGACGTCTTCGTGCAGGTGGTGGCGGGCGCGCTGGAGGGGCTGGCCGAGGCGACCCACTCGTCGTACAGCGGGCTGATCGAGATCTCGGCCGCCGGCGTGACGAAGGCGGCCGGCCTGGCCTGGTACGCGGAACGGCTGGGCGTCGGCGAGCGGGACGTGCTGGCCTTCGGCGACATGCCCAACGACGTGCCGATGCTGGCCTGGGCCGGACGCGCGGTGGCGGTCGCCAACGCCCACCCGGCGGTACGGGAGATCGCGCACGAGGTCACCGGGCCGAACACCGAGGACGGCGTGGCGGCGTACCTGGAGAAGGTCTTCGAGCTGGACTGAGCGGCCGGGGCGGGTGACGCGCCCGGGCCGACGGGTCACAGGTACTGGCCGGGCGCGTGGCCCTCGCCGGCGCCGGGCATCCCGGGCATGCCCGGGATCACGCCGCCGGGGCCGCTGGGCAGCGCCTGACGGCCCGAGCGCATCTGCTCCAGCTGGACACGGGCGGCCATCTGCTGGGCCACCAGCGCGGCCTGGATGCCGTGGAACAGGCCCTCCAGCCAGCCCACGAGCTGGGCGTGCGCGATCCGCAGCTCGCCCTCGCTCGGCGTCTGCCGCTCGGTGAACGGCAGCGAGAGCCGCTCCAGCTCCTCGCGCAGCTCGGGCGCGAGACCCTCCTTCAGCTCGACGATCGAGCGCTCGTGGATCTCCCGCATCCGGTTCCGGCTGGCGTCGTCCAGCGGCGCCGCCTTCACCTCCTCCAGCAGCTGCTTGATCATGCTGCCGATCCGCATCACCTTGGCCGGCTGCTCGACCAGGCGGGTCGGGTCCTCGCCCTTGCCCTCCTCGTCGGTCTGCACCGTGCCGACCGGGCGGCCGTCCGGCCCGACCACCACCACGGTGCCGGGGATGCCATCGTTGCCCTGCTCGTCGTCCCGTCCGGAATGCGCTTCGGTCATGGCACCCATCTTTACCCACGCCGACCATGTGCACGCGGCCGGACCGGAGGGAGCTACCGTCGCCGCATGCTCTCCGACCCACGCGAGGTGCTGACCCGCCCGTCTCCGCCGCCGGACGCCACAGTCGCCTACGGCGACCACCCGGACCAGCTCGCCGACCTGCGCCGGCCCGCCGGCGACGGGCCGGCCCGGCCGCTCGTGGTCGTGGTGCACGGCGGTTTCTGGCGGGCCGAGTACGACAGGGCCCACACCGGCCCGATGGCGGCGGCGCTGGCCGCGCTCGGCCACCCGGTCGCGCAGATCGAGTACCGCCGGACCGGCCAGCCCGGCGGCGGCTGGCCGCACACCCTCACCGACGTCCGCACCGGGGTCGCCGCCCTGCCCGGTCTGGCCGCCGCCGCGCTGCCCGGCCGGGTGGCGCCCGTACCGCCGATCCTGATCGGCCATTCCGCGGGCGGGCACCTGGCCCTGTACGTGGCCGCGCGCGCCCCGGAGACGGTCGCCGGGGTGGTCGCGCTGGCCCCGGTGGCCGACCTCGCGCAGGCGTACCGGCTGGACCTGGACGGCGGGGCGGTGGCCGCGCTGCTCGGCGGCTCCCCGGAGGACGTGCCGGACCGGTACGCGGACGCGGATCCGTCGAATTTCGTACCCATGCGAACACGGACCGTAGTCGTGCATGGCGAGCAGGATCTTCAGGTTCCCACCTCGATCAGCCGATCCTGGGTGGCCGCCGACCGGGCTGCCGGCGGCACTTCCACCTTGATTGAGCTGCCTGAATGCGAGCATTTCGGGCTGATCGACCCGGAGGCGGCCGCCTGGCCCCGGGTGACACAGGCGTTGCGGTCGCTTCACGATGATCTTCCGGGCATTGACGCAGCGTCGCCGACCAGGTAGAACGCCGAAGGGGTGTGCACCATGGCCACCCCGTCGGGAAGGAAATCGGTGGCACAGATGAACCGCAGGCGGGCTCTGCAACTGCTGGCCGCGCTGGGCACCACCGGACTGGCGGCGGGTTGCGGCTCCGGGGAGGACGACACCGGGGAGCAGGCCGGATCCGGCAGCCCGATCAAGATCGGGCTGATCGTGCCCGGCAGCGGGGCGAACAAGGCCATCGGCGACGAGATCACCAACGGCTTCCAGCTCTACCTCCGCCTGCGCGGCCAGCAGATCGCCGGCCATCCGGTCACGCTGGTGCCGGCCGAGGAGGGCTCCACCGCCGCCAGCGGCAAGGCCGCCGTGGAGCGGCTGATCAAGGAGGGCGTGCTCGCGCTCACCGGCGTGGTCAGCCCCACCGTGATGACCGGCATCAAGGACTCGGTCGAGCAGGCCCGGGTGCCGCTGATCGGCTCCAACGCCTCCCCCTCGACGCTGCAGGGCGTCGTCTACATCTGGCGCACGTCGTACGTGCTGACCGAGCCGGGCGAGGCGCTCGGGGAGTACCTGCGCCAGAAGCTCGACGCGTCGAGCCGCATCGCCATCTTCGGCACCCGCGGCCAGGGCAGCCAGGACGTCGTCGAAGGGCTGCGGCGCGCGTACGAGCGGGGTCGCCGGCTCACCGAGGACCCGATCTACACCGACGACTCCGACAACCCCTCGCGGAATCTCTACGCCGGGCCGATCCGCAAGGCGCTGGAGCGGAAGCCGGACGCGGTCTTCTGCCACTACTCGGGCGCCCAGGCCGTCCAGTTCGTCAAGCAGCTCTACGCCCTGGGCTACCGGGGGCCGATCTACGCCCCCGGGTTCCTCACCGAGGGCACCGCGCTGGACCAGCTCGACGACGGCGAGAAGGGCCGCGACCGCAAGCTGATCGAGGCGAACGGCATCGAGACCGCGCTCAACTACTCGGCCGATCTCAACAACACCGCGAACCGGATCTTCGCCTCGGCGTACCGGAAGACGTTCAACTCCGCGCCGACCACGTACGCGATGGCCTCCTACGACGCCGCGCTGGTGCTGGACAAGGCGATCCGGCTGGCCGGGGCGAACCCGTCCCCGCAGCAGGTCAACCTGGCGCTCGGCAAGGTCGGCCAGGTGGACAGCCCGCGCGGCCCCTGGCAGTTCAACCAGACCCGTACCCCGCAGCAGAAGTGGTACCTGCGCCGGGTGCAGACCGACGGCCGGCTGCTGTCCAACATCGTGATCAACGAGCTGGCCACGCTCGGCTGACCGGCCCCCGTACGCGACGAAGGGCGGTCTCCCCACCGGGAGGCCGCCCTTCGCGCCGAGGCGTGGCTCAGTGCCGCAGTTCGGCGATGCAGCACTTCACGCTGCCACCGCCCTTCTTCAGCTCGGACAGCTCCACCGGGACCGGGTGGTAGCCGGCCGCCTTCAACTTGCCGGCCAGCCGCGTCGCCTCGTTGTTCAGCACCACGTTGAGCCCGTCGCTGACCAGGTTCAGGCCGAACGCCAGCGCGTCCTCGTCGTCGGCGACGATCGCGTCCGGGAACAGCTGGGCCAGCACCTTCTGGCTGGCGGCGGAGAAGGCGCCCGGGTAGTAGACGATGTTCTCGTCGTCGATCGAGGCGAGCGCCACGTCCAGGTGGTAGAAGCGCGGGTCGATCAGGCGCAGCGAGACCACCGGGCGGCCGAGCGCCTCCTGCGCCTCGGCGTGCGCGGCCGGTTCGGTCCGGAAGCCGTGCCCGGCGAGGATCAGGCCGCCGTGGGCCTCCGGCAGGTACGCGAAGTCGCCCTCGCCCTCGTTGGTCTCGTTCGGGGCGATGAACCGCCAGCCCTGCTCCTCGTAGAACGCCCGGTGCACGGCGGCCTCGGCGGTCCGCTGCTCGTGCTTGAACCGGGCCCCGTAGACGGTGCCGTCGACCACGAACGCGCCGTTCGCCGCGTAGACCATGTCCGGCAGCCCCGCCTCGGGCGTGAGCAGGTGCACGTCGTGGCCGAGCCCGACGAGCGTCTCCCGCAGCCGGTCCCACTGCTTGACCGCCAGGTCGGCGTCGACCGCCGTGGTCACGTCCATCCACGGGTTGATCGCGTACTCGACCGTGAAGTGCTCGGGCGAGCACATGAGATATGTCCGCTTTCGCGAGACTCGCTGCTGGTTCACGGTCCCCAAGAGTAGGTACGGTACAACTTTGGTAACAGCCACAAGCATTGCTTCCCGGGAGCAGAACGTTGCAGATAGACGCGGTAGACCAGCGAATCATTGCGTTGCTCGTGGCTGACGCCCGCGCCTCGTACGCGGACATCGGCACCCGGGTGTCACTCTCCGCCCCCGCCGTCAAGCGACGGGTCGACCGACTCCGGTCCGCCGGGGTGATCCGGGGATTCACCGCCGTCGTCGACCCGGCCGCTGTCGGCTGGACCACCGAGGCGTTCGTCGAGCTGTTCTGCGCCGGCCGGACCACCCCGGCACAGATCGGCGCCGCCGCCCGACGGCACCCCGAAGTGGTCGGCGCGTACACCGTCTCCGGCGAGGCCGACGCGCTCGTGCACCTGCGCGCCGCGGACATCTCGCACCTGGAGGAGGCGCTGGAGCGGCTGCGCGCCGAATCGTTCGTCACCTCGTCCCGCAGCACCATCGTGCTCTCCCGGCTGGTCGAGTCCCCCGGCGTCGGACCGTCCACGCCTTGACCTCAACCTCGCTTCATGTCGTGCACTGGTGACCGGCTCGAAGCGAGGGGGCGGTATGCGTGCGGTGTGGCTGCGGGAGTTCGGCGGACCGGAGGTGCTCGTGCCCGGGACGGCACCCGATCCGGCACCCGGACCGGGCCAGGTGCTCGTCGACGTGGCACACGCGAACATCACGTTCGTCGAGACGATGTTCCGGGCCACCGGCTTCGGGCCGTTCGACGCCGAACTGCCACTGATCCCCGGCAACGGCGTCGGCGGGACGATCACCGAACTCGGACCCGGCGTCGATCCGGCGCTCGCCGGGCGCGTCGTGGTCACCGCCACCGGCGGCACCGGCGGGTACGCCGAGCGCGTCGTGGTCGACCGGAGCGCCCCTGTCCCCGTACCCCCGGGGTTGGCCCTGGACGCGGCGGTGGCGCTGATGGCCGACGGCCGGACCGCCCTGATGCTGGCCCGGGCGGCCGGGCTGCGGCGCGGCGACCGGGTCCTGGTGGAGGCGGCGGCCGGCGGCGTCGGGTCGCTGCTCACGCAGTTGGCGGCGGCGTCCGGGGCGACGGTGGTGGCCGCCGCCGGCGGCCCGGCGAAGATGGCCGGGCTCCGCGCGGCCGGCCTCGACCTGGCAGTCGACTACCGGCAGCCCGGCTGGACCGGCCGGGTCCGGGACGCCGTCGGCGCGGTCGACGTGGTGTTCGACGGCGTGGGCGGACCGCTCGCCCGGGAGGCGTTCAACCTGCTCGACCCGGGCGGGCGGATGCTCAGCTTCGGGCTCGCCGGCGGCGCCTGGGCGGACATCCCGGCCGAGGCGGCCACCGCACGCGGCGTCACGCTGCTGAGCCCACGGCCCGGCCCGGACGAACTGCGCGCCCTCACCGAGGCGGCGCTCGCCGAGGGCGCCGCCGGCCGGCTGCGACCGCAGATCGGGCAGCGCTTCCCGCTGGACCGGGCCGCCGACGCGCACGCCGCGATCGAGGCCCGGCAGACCGTCGGCAAGACCCTGCTCGACGTGCGTTGACCCGGCTCAGAGGTACATGCCGGTGCGGTGCTCCTCGGCCCGCGCCGGCTTGTCCCCCTCGCCGAAGAAGCGCTTGCCGCCGAACTCGCCGTGCAGACGGTCGTCCAGCTCGTCGGCGAGACCGGTCATCACCTGCACCGCGAGCATCAGGTGGGTGGGCTGGAAGTTGCGGCCGAACACCGGAATCGAGGCCCACACCGTGTCGTCGGCGCAGTAGAGCCGCCCGATCGGCATCCGGTTGGTCAACTCGGACAGCTTCACGTACAGGCGCTCGGTCGGCTCGACCTCGGTCAGCACCGGCGAGAAGACGTCCACGAGCGGCGGGTTGTCGCGCACCCGGACGAACACCATGGCCGAGCCGGCCCGGATGTTGATGTCACCGTCGGAGTCGACCTGAAGCTGGTCGGACGCGGACTTCAGCATGGTCGACACGACGGTGCGGACCCGCTCCTCCAGGGCCAGCACGTCGTTCTCGCCGGACTGCGCGGCCGCCGCCGCGGCCAACGCCTCGTCCAGGTCGGCCTCGACGTCGCGGTCCGGGCCGAACTCGCTACGGGCCGTGCCGAGCGGCTCCACCGGCAACGGCTCACCCTCGGTGTCGTGCACCAGGTAGACGAGGAAGGCGGGATGCGGGGCGCCGTAGACGTCACGCAGCGTCCGGGACAGCACGGCGGCCAGCCGGGTCGCCTCGTCGGTGCCGCAGTCCAGCCCGAACTGCTCACCGGAACCCGGCACCACGCCCGGCGGCGACCAGCCGAGCGCCACCATGTCGGCCACCGCCGCCCGGTCCAACCGGTAGCCCTGAGGCAGCGTGGCGTTGCCGACCGCCCGGGCCGAGAGGCGACCCTCCTCGCCCGCGTCCACGCTCACCGAGTAGACGGCGTCCCCGGTGCCGGAGGCGGTCGGATCGAGTGTCACCTCCAGGTGACCACCGGCGGGCAGTGCGCGTAGCCGCTCGGCGAGCGCCCGCGCGAACTCACGCCAGGCCTCGGTGACCTTGGCCCGCAGATCAGCGGTGGTCGGCTCGTCGAGCAGGATCGACTCGTGATGCTCCGGCGCGCTGCCGGTGGCGTGGTGTTCCGGCGCGCTGCCGGTGGCGTGGTGTTCCGGCGCGCTGCCGGCAGGCTTGTCGACCGGCGCCGAGGGGTGGTCTGCCGTCATGATCGCCTCCGTCCGTCCCCGCCACCCTACCCACGCGCGGCGGCCACCGAATCACGCGCAAGGCGCTATTCCGCGGGCATGGACCCACCCAGATCCACCGGCCACGAGCCGGCCAGCGCGCTGAGCCGCTCGGCCGCCGCCGCCGGGTCCGCCCCGCGCCCCACCGCCACCCCCAACAGGTACGCGGTGACCGGCGCCCCCGGCCGGACCACCTGATGCGCCACGTCCCGGGCCACGTCCAGCACTGTCGGCACCGGCACCCCGGCCGGGTCCAGGTCCAGCTCGGCGCAGACCGCCGTGACCCAGTCGTCCAGCACCGTCATCTCGACCACTCCTCCGCCCGGCGTACGTCCTCGTCAGTGTCGCAGTCGAACCAGGGCGGAGGACCCGAGCCGGACCACGACACCTCGCGTACGGCGACACCGGTCAGCAGTCCGCGTACCGGCGCCCCGTCGAGGGTGCCGCCCCGCGTCGCGGCGAGCCGGTCGAGGGCGGCCCGCAGGGCCGGTAACCGCCACACCGCGCAGAGCTGCTGGCGGCGGCCGTCGCCGTCCACGTAACAGGCGAGGGCGACGGTCGGTCCGCGCGGGGGGAGCGCTGATGCCCGCTCGGTAGCGCGGTCGAGTTCCCGATCAGCGGCCGGTTCGCGTTCCCGCTCGGCGGCCAGGTCGTGTTCCCGCTCGGCGGCCAGGTCGCGTCCCCGCTCGGCGGCCGGGGTGTCGAGCGCGTGCCGCAGCTCGGTCACGGCGGCGGCGGTGAGCAGCGGGAGATCGGCGGCGAGCAGGGCGACTGTTGTCGTACCCGGGTCGAGCAGCGCCAGCCCGGCCGCAATGGCGGCCACCGGCCCACCCCCGGGTGGCTCCTCACGTGTCGTCCGGACGCCGTCGGGCAGCGGAACGGACGGGCCGACCACGATCCGCTGGTCCGCGTCGGCAACCGCGGCCAGTACCCGGTGCAGCATCGGCCGGCCGCCGACCGGACGGGCCGGTTTGTCGACGCCGCCCATCCGCCGGGCCGCGCCACCGGCAAGGACCACCGCCGCGTACCCCGTCACCGCCTCACCCTATCCACGGCCACGACCGTCGAATCCCGGCTCGGACACGAGGCCCGGGCCCGTGCCCGGCTTCGCTGGCGGTTTTCCGACGTTGATCAACTCCATCTCGCCGAAGTGGCGGCATCCGGGGCCGTCCGATACCGCCACTTCGGCGATCTGGTGTCGATCATGATCGGCTGGGCCGGCGGGGCACGTGAAGGAGTGGGGTGGGGTGCGGGCAGTGGAGGGGCCGGGGAGGATGGCGGGATGGGACGGGCGACAGACCGGCGGAGCGTGCTGCGGATCGACCTCGACGCGACGGGCGAGGGCCGGGGCCGGATCCGCCGCCAGGACACCCTGGCCGCGGAGGAGCCACTGGAGATCCGCGTGGGCGCGGCCGGGCCGGGTCGGCGTCGACCGCTCGCGGTGACTATGCGTACGCCCGGCGACGATCTGGACCTGGCGATCGGCTTCCTGCTCACCGAAGGACTGATCCGGTCGGCCGAGGACGTGCACACCGCACAGCTCTGCGCCGGCGCGGAGACCCCGAACACCTACAACGTGGTCGACGTGGCGCTCACCCCCGGTGTTCCGGAGCCGGTCACCGATCCGTCGCGCAACTTCTACACCACCAGTTCGTGCGGCGTGTGCGGCAAGGCGAGCATCGAGTCGGTGCGTACCCGTTCGCGGTTCGCCGTGCGGGACGACCCGCTGGTGGTCACCGCCGAGTTGCTGGCCGCGCTGCCGGACCGGCTGCGGGCCGCGCAGCGCGCCTTCGACCGCACCGGCGGCCTGCACGCGGCCGGCCTCTTCACCGCCGACGGGGAGATGGTGGTGCTGCGGGAGGACGTCGGGCGGCACAACGCGGTGGACAAGGTGATCGGCTGGGCCGCCCGGGAGGGGCGGTTGCCGCTGGCCGGGCACGTGCTGCTGGTCTCCGGGCGGGCCAGTTTCGAACTCACCCAGAAGGCGTGGATGGCGGGCGTGCCGCTGCTCGCCGCGGTGTCCGCGCCCAGCACGCTCGCCGTCGAGCTGGCCGAGGAGGCCGGGATGACGCTTGTCGGCTTCCTGCGCGGGCCGACCATGAACGTCTACACCGGGGCGGCCCGGATCGGCGGCTGACGGCTCAGCGCCGTGGACGGCGACGGCGACGGCGCAGCACCGGGCCTCCGTCGGAACCGGGCCAGCCGTCCAGCTCGGACGGGGCCACCCCGCGCCGAAGCGCCTCGTCGAGCAGCAGCGCGAGCGAATAGCCGGGGTGGGCGGACAGCACCCGTTCCAGGGCGACAGCCGCCAGCGCCCCGTGCCCGGAGCGCCAGGCGGAGAACGCGAGCAGGCAGCCCGGCGCGGCGATCAGGTCCGGCTCGGCACGCCGCGTCACGTCGGTCCAGAGGCTGATGTCGGCGTCCCGGCCGTCGGTCCGGGACCAGGCGTGATCGCGTACCGGGATGTGGGTGAGCAGGACGGTCAGCCAGGCCACCTCGTCGTCGTCGAGCCGCTCGCCACGCCGCTGCCTGCGGAACGCGGCCCGCACCGCCGCCGTGCCCGCGCTCCGCACCGCGCGTGGTGAATCCTCCGGACCTCCACCGTCGGCCCGCACATCACCGTCCCCCGGCACGGAACTGCCGGCCTCCGGGCTCCGGCCGGACTGCGCGGGCGTCCCGCCGGTGAGCGCGGCCAGGCGCAGACGGGCCCGGCCGGTGGCCCGGCGCATGGCGAGGCGTACCGGCCCGTCGAGCGGGGACACCTGCGCGGCCAGCGGTGACCCGCAGGGCGTCGAGCACGACCAGGCCGGCAGCGGTCAGCGCGTCGCCGATCGCGTCCACGGCACCGGTCACCCGGGCGGCCGGACCGTAGCCGACGACTGTGGCGGCGTCGGCGTCCTGCCGGGCCACCACGTGTGCCAGGTGCCGGGCCGCCGGGCCGGGGTCGGCGCCGGGCGCGGGCAGGTCTCCCCGGGCGGCGAAGACGACGCGCCGGCCGCGTACCGCGACCACCACGACGCTGTCGGCCGGGTGGAAGCCGAGCAGGTAGGGCACGGCCGTGACCATGTCGGCGGGCGAGCGGACGGAGAGGCGGGGTTGCTCGGTGGAGTTCATGCCGGGAGCGTGGGCGGTGGAGTGCCACCGCGTCCGCCCCTGTGGACGACACGCGGTCCGTCCACAGATACGGAGCGTATCGGTCCAGGTCAGGGGCGATCCGTGGCGTCGCTTGCCCCACGGTTGTCCGGGGTACCCGCTACCTTGCGCTCATGGACCTGGCGTACCTGCGGGCACACCCGGAGCACCTGCCGACCTTCCTGACCCACCAGCGGATCCGGGAGACCCCGGTCTCCGGCGGCGACATCTGCGCCGCTTCCCGGCTCACGCTGGACGACGGGCACTCGGTGTTCGCCAAGACGTGGCCGGAGCGGGCGGCGCGTCCACTGCCGGAGGGCTTCTTCGCCACCGAGGCGGCCGGGCTGCGCTGGCTGCGCGAGGCGGGTTCGGTGCCGGTGCCGGAGGTGATCGTGGCGTTGCCCGATCTGCTCGCGCTCGACTGGGTGGAGCCGGGCGAGCCGACGCCGGAGGCCGCGGAGGCGTTCGGGCGTGACCTGGCCGGGCTGCACCGGGCCGGGGCGCCCGCGTTCGGCGCGGACTGGGCCGGGTTCATCGGTGCGCTGCCGCAGGACAACACGCCCGATCCCGGTCCCTGGCCGGACTGGTTCGCCCGGCGCCGCCTCCTGCCCTACCTACGCAGTTCGGTCGACGGCGGCGCGCTCGACGGTTCCGGGGCGGCGCTGGTCGAGCAGGTCGTCGCCCGGATCGGCGAGTTCGGCGGTGACGAGCCGCCGGCCCGGGTGCACGGCGATCTCTGGCCCGGCAACCTGCTCTGGGGCGCCGACGACCGGGTCTGGCTGGTCGACCCGGCCGCGCACGGCGGGCACCGCGAGACCGACCTGGCGCAGCTCGCCCTCTTCGGCGGCCCGCCTCACCTGGACCGCGTCCTGGCCGCCTACCGGGAGGCATGGCCGCTGGCCGACGGCTGGCGGGAACGGGTGCCGCTGCATCAGCTGCACCTGCTGCTCGTGCACACCGCGATCTTCGGCGCGGCGTACGCGGACGCGGTGGCCGCCACCGCCCGGGCCGCCCTCCGGGGCCTCGACCGCGCTACGGTCGACGGATGAGCGCCCCCCGGACGACGACCGACGGCGTCCTCGCCGACCGGTACGGCCGCGTCGCCCGGGACCTGCGGGTCTCGCTGACCGACAAGTGCAACCTGCGCTGCACCTACTGCATGCCGGCCGAGGGCCTGCCCTGGCTGTCCGGTCCGCAGCTGCTCACCGACGACGAGATCGTCCGGCTGGTGGGTGTCGCGGTGACCCGGCTCGGCATCACCGAGGTGCGCTTCACCGGCGGTGAGCCGCTCATCCGGCCCGGCCTGCCCGGCATCGTGGCGGCGGTCGCCGCGCTCACGCCCCGGCCGCGCATCTCGCTGACCACGAACGGCATCGGCCTGGCCCGCATGGCGTCGGCGCTGCGCGACGCCGGGCTGGACCGCGTCAACGTCTCGCTCGACACGCTGGACCGCGACCGGTTCACCGCGCTGACCGGGGCCGCCGAAGCCGGGCTGACCCCGGTGAAGGTCAACTCGGTG
Source organism: Micromonospora sp. D75 (assembly GCF_018070405.1). NCBI lineage: Bacteria > Bacillati > Actinomycetota > Actinomycetes > Micromonosporales > Micromonosporaceae > Micromonospora > Micromonospora sp. D75. Next base: position 2,213 of record NZ_JAGPXV010000078.1, on the reverse strand, counting down.
CTCATGCGGGGCACGAACGACGACGAGGCGCCCGCGCTGCTCCGGTTCGCGCTCGCGCACGGCTACGAGCTGCGGTTCATCGAGCAGATGCCGCTCGACGCGCAGCACGGCTGGGACCGCTCGACCATGGTCACCGCCGACGAGATCCTGGCCTCCCTGAAGGCCGCGTTCGCGTTGACGCCGGACCCTTCCGAGCGGGGCGCGGCACCGGCCGAGACGTGGCTGGTGGACGGCGGGCCGGCCCGGGTCGGGGTGATCGCCAGCGTGACCCGGCCGTTCTGCGGCGACTGCGACCGCACCCGGCTCACCGCCGACGGCCAGGTGCGCAACTGCCTGTTCGCCACGGAGGAGTCGGACCTGCGCGGCGCGTTGCGCGACGGCGCGGACGACGAGGAGCTGGCCCGGCGCTGGCGCGCCGCGATGTGGGCCAAGCGGGCCGGTCACGGCATCGACGATCCGACGTTCCTCCAGCCCGCGCGTTCGATGTCCGCGATCGGAGGCTGAGGGTGGAGCTGACCGTCCGCTACTTCGCCGGCGCCCGCGCGGCGGCCGGACTCTCCGAGGAGACCGTATCCGCCGGCCGGTCCCTGGACGAACTCCTCGATGACCTGGCCGCCCGCCACGGCGAACGCCTCGCGGTGGTGCTGAAGGCGGCGAGTTTCCTGGTCGACGGCGTGGCCTGTCATGATCGACGGGCGCTGTTGCCGGCCGGGGTGACGGTGGACGTGCTGCCGCCCTTCGCGGGCGGCTGAGGGGGGCACACGTGCTGGCCATGGCGACATTCCTGGGCTTCGTCGTGCTCGTGATCGGCCTGATCCACTTCTACCTGTGGAAGCGGCTGGTCCGGGACACCACGCGCCCGGGGCGGTGGCGCCGGGTCGGCGGGGTGGCGATCGCGGCGCTGGCGGTGCTCGTACCGGTGACTCTGGCGGGCACCCGCAACGGCTGGTACTGGCTGGCCTGGCCCGGTTACCTCTGGGTCGCGCTCATGTTCTACCTGCTGGTGATCCTGCTGGTGCTCGAAGTGCCGACCGCAGTGGTCCGGCTGGTGCTGCGCCGCCGCGCCCGCTCGGTGGTCGCCACCGGCCCGGAGCCCGAGCCCGCACTCGTGGGCGCGGCGACGGCGGAGGGTGCGACGCCACCGCCGGTCGACAGCGCCGACGCGCCACCGGCCGGCGCCCTCGCGCCGGACCACGACCCCTCCCGGCGGCTGCTGCTCGCGCGCGGGGCGGCGATCTTCGCCGGGCTCACCGCCGCCGGCGTCACCGGGTACGGCGTCCGCACCGCCATCGGTCCGCCGCAGCTCGACCGGGTGCAGATCCCGCTGGCCAAGCTGCCCCGGAGCATGGACGGGCTGCGCATCGCCACCGTCTCCGACATCCACCTCGGGCCGCTGCGCGGCCGGGCGCACACCGAGCGGATCGTCGCGATGATCAACCGGATGGACGCCGACCTGGTCGCCGTGGTCGGTGACCTGGTCGACGGCACGGTGGCCGAGCTGGGGGAGGCCGCCGAGCCGCTGCGTGACCTGCGGTCCCGGTACGGCAGCTTCTTCGTCACCGGCAACCACGAGTACTACTCCGGCGTGGAGGAGTGGGTCCGCGAGGTGGACCGGCTCGGCCTGCGCGTGCTGCAGAACGAGCGGCAGGAGATCCAGGCCCGGGGCGGCGTGCTGGACCTGGCCGGGGTGAACGACGTGAGCGCCGCCGGCACCGGGGTGGCCGCGCCCGCCGACTACGCCGCCGCGCTCGGCGACCGTGACCCGAGTCGGCCGGTCGTGCTGCTGGCGCACCAGCCGGTGGCCGCGCAGGAGGCGGCGAAGTTCGGCGTCGACCTCCAGCTCTCCGGGCACACGCACGGCGGCCAGATGGTGCCGTTCAACCTGGCGGTGAAGCTCGAACAGCCGGTGGTCTCCGGTCTCGGCGAGATCGACGGCACGAAGGTCTACGTCACGAACGGCGCCGGTTTCTGGGGTCCGCCGGTGCGGGTGGGCGCGCCTCCCCAGGTGACGCTCGTGGAGCTGCGCGCCCCATAGCGCGCACCCGCCGCCGAGTCCAGCACCGCATTGCTCAGGTCACCCGTTCGCGTGGCGGCGGGCGGGCGGGGGACCGGACGTGACAGGATGCGGCGTGCCTCCGTTCAGCGCCGCACCCTCCGGTGGCCTCCCGCCGTACGTGGCGGACCTGCACATCCACTCGAAGTACTCGCGTGCG